>CANQQF010000004.1 GCA_947625985.1 uncultured Clostridia bacterium
CAATCTTTTTCTTTATTATATCAAAAAAATGAAAGTAAACACTTTTTTTGTGTCTACTTTCATTTTACCACTTCATTTTGAAAGTTACTTTTTTTTATACATTTTTAAAGAAATTACTTGAACTATCATCTGATGATTCTCTTCCTTGGAATGCATATCCATTAGTTGTAATTCCTGAATTTTCATCTGGGTTTAAATTCAATTTCACAGTATATTCAAAATTTTGGTCTAAATTATTTGTAATATTAATTTTAAAACTGATATCTGTGGCTAAACTTTTTAAATCTACATGTGCTTGATTTAACAATGTACCATCATCTGAAATATTGTTATTATCAGGTAAAGAATAATGTGTAACAATATCCTTATTTATAAATCCTAGAGTTATTGTATTTGAACAGTCTGTAAAAAAGTTTGGTAAATCATTATCCACTTGCTCTTCATTTGAATTTATAATTTTAAAATCTATAGGAGCACATTTTATTTCTGTATCTGTAGAGTCATATACTTCTGAAGCTTTCATTTTGTAAAATGTAGCAAATTTATATGGATTTTTGTAAGTTAAACTTTTAATTCCAGATGACTGTTTACTTGATAATTCAATATTATCTATTCTTAAAGCTTTTACTGTATTTTCTTGAGTAAGGTCTTCAGAATCATTTAATTTATTATTAATTTTTATGGAAATATCTGTATATTGGCTAATATTTAAATCTTTTAAACTTTTTTCCTCAGTATTATCTTCTGCATTAGCACTACTAAATAATAATATTTTGTCAATCTTAAAAACAGGAGATTCATTTACTGATGATATATCTATAGCTTGTTTAACAAAATTATTTTTTGAAATATTCTTTATGATAGTTAAAATAAAATACCATATTAAAGCTAGAAATATTAGAATAATTACTATTGAAAAAATTAATTTTTGTTTTTTAGTTAAATTTCTTTTCATATAGATAATTCCTTTCTTTGGTATATATTTTACAAACTTGCATCTCTTTTGTGAAATGCAAGTTTGTAGTAATTTGCTTTATTGTTTTAACTTATTATATAAAGTTTCCATGTATTTAAATACTTTTGTGTGCCATTCTGGATCTGTAGAATATTTTTTATTAATTCCTTCTAGTGTAGGACCATTGTAATATTGTCCAGTTGCTTTTTCATTGTTATATATTGTTGTACCTTCAGGATTAAGGTAACTTTTTATAAGTACCTTTGCTACAGTTTCAATTCCCTCTTCATATGTATCGAATGTGAATGACATATTATAAGGATCTCTATCAAAAGAACCATAACCAAATAAATTCTTTTTATCAGAAGCTATTTGGGAAGTTCCCCATGCACTTTCATGTATAGCAAGTGATGCTAAGAAAATTCCGTTAACACCATATTTTTGTTCTATATCAAAGAAAGCTTTATAATTATTTTCAAATATCTTGTTAGTATCGCTTGCATTTCCTGATAGTATTTTCTTAAAGTCTGATTCAGCTAGTCCACTCTTTTTATTAAGTGGCATATTAATTTTAACATCTCTTAGGATTCTTTGAACCCTTGCTTTATCGACCATTTCTGGAGCTTCTGATGCTGAAGTAAGAACATTAGCTCTTACATATCCTTCTTGATTGTCATAAGAAACTTTACACCAATCACCTTCTAATTGTAGAAGTTTTACATCTAATGTTGAAGGTATTTCCGCAACGCTACGAGCTGTATCATTTGGTGTTGCTCTTAATGTGACATCTGAGATTACATACATTAAATCTCCAATATGGACTTTGTATTTAGCTAAGAACTCAGAAGTACCAATGTTTACAAGTTGTGGCGTTGGTTCTTTAATAACTGTAGTTGAAATTATATTTTCATCAACTAAGTTACCGTTTTCATAAGTTCTAACAGCTGTTACTTTATTTGTACCATTAACTCCATTTTGGATAGTTTCTTCTTCACCTTTTGGTAAGTTATCAACAGTTGTGTATTTTATTGGGAAATTTAACTCCCTTTCTTCATTTATTGTCTCTTTAATTGTTGATGTATCTATATTATCAGAAATAATTTTTGTTATGTCTAAAACATTTTGATTGGCTTCATAATTTACTGCTTCAGCTGCTTGAGATACTTCTTCTTGTTCTTCTAGACCATATGTTGTAAAAGAGTAACTAAGGAACAATAATGCTAAAGAAACTATTAATATTATAATTATAATTCCTACAGACAGCTTTGTATAGTCTAATGTTTTAGTTTGATTTGTTGCCTTTTGTTTCTTGATTTTTTTTCCATAACTGTAAGTATTATATGTTTTTCTGTTACTACTAAAATATGTGGTAATGCCAGTATGGAAACTGTTATCTTTAGGATTTTCTTTTTGATATGTATAACTATCTTCGGCTCTTTTTTGTTGTAATTCTTTAAAAACATCTACTAAATTTCTGTCTGGATTAAAACTATCGTTTTGATTTGACATACTATTCACCTATTTTTAAATTTATTAATCTTACAGAATAAAGTGTTAGAAACACTTTGACTGAAAAACATTTTTACATATCTATTATATAACATTAAACAAGAAATGTCTAGGGTTTTTTCAATAAAAGTACTATCAAATTTTGTAAAATAATTTGCTGAAATCAAACTAATAAAAAAGCTTATTATAGCTATAATTTCTTTACTTTTAAACTATAATGTTATATAATATAGCATAAAGGTGGTGAAATAGTGGAATTAGTTAACTTAGAAAAAGATATAGGATATAGATTCAACAATAAAAAAATATTAATGCAAGCATTGACACATACTTCATATGCGTATGAGAACAAAGTGGAAAGCAATGAAAAATTCGAATTCTTAGGAGATAGTATTTTAGAATTTATATCAAGTGACTATATTTATCACGTTTATCCAAAATTAAAAGAAGGTGAAATGACCAAAGTTAGAGCCACTGTTGTATGCGGAGATAATCTATGTAAAGTAGCAAAAAAACATAATATTAGTGAATATCTTTTTCTTGGGAAATCAGAAAGGTTAACAGGTGGAAAAAATAGAACTGCTATATTAGAAGATACTATAGAAGCATTAATAGCAGCTATATATATAGATGGAGGGATAGAACCTGCAAAAAAATTTATAATAGAAAACTTGAAACAAGAAATTGAAGATGCAACAAAACATGTAGGAGTAAAAGATTATAAAACTGTTTTACAAGAAGAATTACAAAAGAATGGAGACGTAAAAATAGAATATGAAATAATAAAAGAAAGTGGACCAGACCATGATAAAAGCTTTGTCGCACAAGTGAAATTAAATGGAAAAGTATTAGCAAAAGGTGAAGGAAAGAGTAAGAAACAAGCTCATATGCAAGCTGCTCAAAAAGCACTTAATGAATTAAAGAGGTGAAATAATGAAGAAACAATATATAATTCCCATAATGTTACCTGATAAAAGTTATCCATATAACTGTACATTTTATCAAAAAGGGAAAAAAACTAAAAAAACAAAAGAAGAAGTAAAAAAGCAAATTGACAAATATTTAAAACAAGAATCAGGATATGAAGAAATTGAAGTTGCTTTCTTGGGGAAAAGCTTTACTTCATTAGAAGAAAAAGACCAAGATGAGTTATTACAAACAGTTAATGATTATATTGTAGATGGAAAAGTTAATAATATTAGAATACTTGCAAGACCAGATCAAGTAACAAAAAAGCTTTTAAAAAAATTAAGAAAATTTAATGTTAAAACTATTGAATTAGAAGTTATATCAAGTAATGATTATATATTGAAGTGTACAAAAGTACCATATAAGTATAAAGATATAAAAAAAGCAGCTAGAATGATTAAATGGAGAGGTTTTACATTAGGTTGTGAAATGATGGTAGGACTTCCAGATAGCACGAGAATTGATGAGTTTAATACATCAAAGGAGATAATAAAATTAAAACCAAAAGTTATAAGAATATGTCCTATTTATGTAATAAAACAAACTAAATTAGAAAAAGAATATAACGAAGAAAATTACCAACCTTTGACAGAGATGCAGGGTGTTGAGATTTGTAAAGATTTAGTAAGAAGTTTTGCTGATAAGAATGTAGAAACAATAAGAATAGGGTTCCAAGACGCAGAATTAACAGAAGGTGAAGGAATTATAGCAGGTCCATTTCATCCAGCTTTTAGACAGTTGGTACAAATTGCGATGTGGTATGATGCAATTGTAGAAAAAATTAAAAAATTAAATGCAAAAGTAAAGGAAGTGGAAGTAACGGTTAATCCAATTGATGTAGAAAATGTAATTGGAATAAAAAATGAAAATATTTTAAAATTAAAAGAAACATATGATGTAGATTTAATTGTAAAAAATGATGAAGAAATTAAACCAGGTAGATCAAAAATTGAAATAGTAAAAACATATAATGATTTTTTGGAAAGTTAAAATAATAAATATAAACCAACTATATTAACAAAATGTAGTTGGTTTTACTGAGAAAAGGAGGATGTTATGAAATTTGAAAAAGAGTTTAATATAAAGAAATTTATCAAAGAAATAATAGGAACAATAATAGGATCTTTTATTATAGCTATAGGAATAGTCTTGTTCTTATTACCAAATAAATTATCAGCAGGAGGATTTTCAGGAATAGCAACAATAACTTATTATTTGTTTAACATTCCAGTTGGAACTTTTATGTTAATACTAAATATTCCATTATTCATACTTTCAATATACAAAATGGGAAAATCTTTTTTTATAAAGTCATTAGTTGGTACAATATCATTATCTGTATTTATTGACTTGTTGGATTTTGTTCCAAAATTAACAAGTGATAGATTTTTAGCTTGTATATATGGAGGAATAATAATAGGAATAGGAACAGCTATACTATTAAAAGCAGATTCATCAACAGGTGGCTCTGATACAATAAGTTTTTTAGCAAAATCATATAGACCACATATAAGGATGGGAAAAGTTATAACAATAATTGATATAGTAATAGTTATGGCGAATTTAATAGTATTTAATGAAGTTGAAGTAGGACTTTATTCAGCAATAGCAATTTATCTTATGGGAAAAATGATTGATATCGTTTTTGAAGGTGTAGACTTTACTAAATTGTTAGTCATTATTTCTGATAAAAGTGAAGAAATTGCAAAAAAAATAGGAGAAAAAGCTGGTAGAGGATCAACAGGTATAATTGGAAAAGGAATGTATAAACATGATGATAAATTGGTTTTATTATGTGCAGCAGCGAGGGGAGATATTGCAAAAATAAAGACAATTATACATGAAATAGACTCTGATAGTTTTGTGATTGTAGCAAATGCAAGAGAGGTGTTAGGAGAAGGCTTTAAAAAGTAATTACATATATGAATTAATCCTTAAATATATCGAAATTAAAAGGAACTTACAATAAATAAAAAACTCATATTAATTACATTTTTCTATTGAAAAAAATTAAAATTATTGATATGATAAAATCAAGTTACGTAAGAAATACTGGAGGTACATATGATAGATGTAAAATATGAATATGCAATGGCTGAGGTGTTGCATTACTTAAAAGGAATAAGAAAGAGAGATAGAGATAAAATTCCTAAAAAGGTAATGAGTTTTTTGGAATTAAATGCTGCAAAAAATTATGAGTGTGATTTCGATTATAATAAACCACTAAACGAATTAAATTTATTTAAGGAAACTAAAGCTATAATAGCTTATATATGCTTAAATTATTGGTGTGTGACACAGCAACAAAAAGAAAGATTTTTAAAACAGTTAAACAAAAATAAAGGTTCACATCAAGAACAATTAAGAAGGAAATATGATATAGATAATTTATTTAAACCAATAGAAAAAATAGAAGTTAATAGCCAACAAGAAGAAAAAAGAGAAATTGCATATTGTACAGCTATGAAAGAATATAAAGAGTCATTTTTGACAAAATTTATAAAAAAGATAAAAACATTATTAGGGATAAAAAGAAATAGTGCAAGACAAATAATTTAATAACTATATAAGCTTTTCTATTTATAGAAAAGCTTTTTTGTGCTTTTTTTATATAAAATATTGAAAAAAATATATATTATTGATATGATTATAACGAAAAATAAAAACTCAAGAAAAGGAAATGTTAAATGGAAACTTATGAAAATTTAGATGATGATACAATAATAGCTAAAATAAAACAAACTGAAAATGAAGATGAAAAAAAAGATTTAGTAGCGTCTATAAAAAACGACGATAAGAAAATTTCAATGATAGATTTATTTGAAGATGAATGGGATAAAATGGAAATTGCCATGACTATAGAAGATGATGAGAAAAAAATTGAAGTTTTGAAAAAGTTTGACGAAGAAGATATAAAAATGATAATAGCTACTACTATTGGCGATGATGAAAAACAACTAGGTCTTATTGATTTATTTGAAGATGTAGATAATAAAGTAAATGTTGCAGTGTCAATATGGAATATAGATATTCGAATAGAAGCATTGTCTAAGATTGACGATGAATGGGAAAGAACCAGAGTAATAATGTCATTACCAGAAGATAAAATGATTAGCTTTATAGATGTACTTAAAGATGAAGAAAATAAAAAAGATATAATAGCAATGATTGAAGATGATGATAAAAAACTAGAATTATTACATAAAATTACAGATGAAGGATATAGATACGAAATAATTCAAACATTAAAAGATGATGATAAAAAGATAGAAGTTTTAGATGAAATTAGTAACGAAGAATATAAATCTTTTATTGTAGCAGATTTAAATGATGATAACAAAAAAATGGAATTGTTAGATAAATTTGGAAATGAAAGCGATAAAGCAACTATAATTGCTTCATTAGCAGATGATATAACAAAAATAGAATTATTAGAGAAATTTGAAGAGGAAACAAATAAAGCTAAAGTAATAGGGTATTTAAAAGATGATAATACGAAGGTAGAGTTATTAACTAAACTCAAAGATGATAAAAATAAAGTTGAAGTATTAAAAACTATGCGTAACGATTTTGAAGCTTTGAAGGTAATTGAACAATATGGAATAGATGTGGATATTGATGAAGTTATTTCTTTTATTAGGACAAGAGCAGGAGCAAATAGAGTTTTAAAACAATATTCAGAGAGCTTAACAGACGAGAAAAAAATAGCATTAGGTAATTCTATTGAAAATGATAAATTAAGAAATAAATTTTTAGATGAACATACGCCTTTGGAAGAAAATTTAGAAGAACTTAAAGTAAAAGAATATAATTCTAAAGCACTGGATTTACCTCAAGAGTTAACTATTGGGGTAGAAATAGAAGCAGAAGGAATTGATGAAAGAGTTGCAAGTAAAATTTTTAATGAAAGAAATATAAGAGAAGATATACAGAATGATTGGGAAGTTGAACAAGATTTATCTTTAGATAAAGGAGTAGAACTTGTTTCACCAATTTTAAATTCTAGTGCTGAATCAATGGAACAAATAGATTATGTATGTGATTTTATGCAATTAATTGGAACAAAAGTAAAAGATACTTGTGGAGCACATATTCATTTTGGTGCAGATTATTTAGGAAATGATTTAAGAACATGGGAAAATTTATTTAATATATGGGAAGAAGCAGAAGAATTATTTTATAAAATGAGCAATGATGTAGGTGAAGTTACAAGAGAAAAAATAATACAATATGCAAGAAAAGAATCAAATAATATTCAATCTATATACAATGATGGTAGTGTTACACTAGAAAAAGATGAAGATTTTCAAGAATTAATTGATAAGATGACAGAAGATAGATACTATGGAATAAATTTAAAAAATTTAGGAAATCCAGAAAAAAACACTATAGAATTTAGAATACCAAATGGGACTATAGACGGAAAAGTTGAAAAGGAAAATATTTTATTATTTGGAAAATTAATGCAAACATCAAAAGAATTAGTAAATGACAAAGATTTACAAAAAAAATATAAAGTATTTTCAAATCATAATTTAACAGAAGCAGAGAAAGTAGATGCTTTATTAGATTTATTATTTGAAAAAGAACAGGATAAAGAAATATATAGAAATAGATGGGACAGTGTTAAAGATAATAGTATCTACAACAGAATAAAATCAGACTATCCTACTTTTGAAAGAGGAAGTTATGCTAGAAAAAAAGGATTAGATGACTGCATGAAAGGAGAATTAACTGAAGTTATACAAGATGAAGAGATAACAATATTAAAAGAAAGTTTAAATAAAACAAGTAAGAAGGAGGAAAGTATATTAGGTAGAAGCTAATAGAAAATATAAAATGGAATTTGAAAACAAAAATCTTGTTGTTATAGAAGGAAAAAATCAAGTACAAGTTAATGAACTAAAAGAATTGACAAGTAAGTTTTTTGATGAAGAATATGAAAAAAAAGATAATAGTGAGAAGCTAAAAGAAAGATATGCAAAAATATATCCATATGCTTTGTTAAATAAAAACAAGATATATTTAAATAAAAATATAGAAATTGTAAGAGGGAAACTAAAGAAATCAGAAGATGCATTTATCGATGAAAGTTTATTCATAGATACTGATGAAAATTTCTTTGTATCATTATGTAAAATCAATGCATTAAAGATTTTTGAAAAAAAAGAATCCAATATTCTTACAAGTAAAATAAACAAGAGTAATATGACTGGTAACTATGTGTCAGTAAACTTTTTTGCAGAAGAAATCCTAGAAAAGAATTTAGAAGATAAGGAAAAAGGAGTAGAAGAAAAATAAAAGAAATCGAGCAAGTATATACACTAAAAAATCAAGAAGAATTTAAGTTAAAAGATATATTTGAATGTGGACAATGCTTCCGTTGGAATGAGCAAGAAAACGGAAGCTATATTGGCGTTTTTAAAAGAAATGTAATTCACGTTGAACAAGGAAAGAGTGAGGTACATTTTAAAGGAATATGTGATGGAAATATAAAGGATATAATTGATAATTATTTCGATTTAAAAAGAGATTATAAAGAAATTCAAGAAAAGTTATCTACTGTAGACGAATACTTAAAAACAAGTATTGAATATGGAAAAGGAATAAGAATTCTTAATCAAGACTTGTGGGAAACTATAATCTCTTTTATCATATCTGCAAATAATAATATTCCAAGAATAAAAGGTATAATTGAAAGATTATCAGAAAATTATGGAGAAAAAATAGAATATAAAGGAAAAAAATATTATACGTTTCCAACACCAATGCAATTAAAAGATGTAAGTGTAGAAGAGTATAGAAAGCTTGGATTAGGATTTAGAGATAAACGTCTTTTTGAAACAACTAAAATGATATTAAATAATGAGATAAATTTGGAACAATTAAATGAAAAGCCAACTGATAAAGTTAGGGATGAACTTTTAAAGCTATCTGGAATAGGACCAAAAGTTGCAGATTGCATTTTATTATTTTCAACTTTAAAACGTTTTGATGTATTTCCAATTGATGTGTGGGTTAGAAGAGTGATGAATGATTTATATATACATAATGAAGACGAAACGAAAGTGTCTAAAAAGGAAATAGAAAAAATAGCCAAAGAAAAATTTGGTGATTTGGAGGGACTAGCACAACAATATTTGTTTTATTGGAGAAGAGAAAATTAGAAATGGAGGGAGTATGGGACTTAGGATAATCTATGGAAGAGCCGGAACTGGAAAAAGTCAATTCTGCTTTTCCGAAATTGCAAGTAAAATTGAAACAGAAGAGAAAATTATAATAATTACTCCAGAACAATTTTCTTTTACTGCTGAAAGAAAATTGATGGAAGCAATTGATACACAAGCTGTATTAAATGCTGAAGTTGTTACATTGAGTAGAATGACATTTCGCATTTTACAAGAGATAGGGGGAATAAACAAAACAAATCTATCTAAATGTGGAAAAGCAATGTTAATCTACTCTATTTTGCATGCACATAAAAAAGACCTAAAATATTTAGGAAAGACAGATGAAAATATAGATATTGTAATGAGGGCTATTACCGAGTTTAAACAACACAATATAACCATAGAAGCATTAAAAAATGAAATAGAAAAAATAGATGATTCATATTTACAAACAAAACTTGAAGATATGGAGTTGGTTTATGGAAGTTTTGAAAGCCATATAAAAGACAATTATATAGATGAAAATGATAGAATGACAATACTTGCTTCAGAAATTGAAAACACAGACATAGTAAGTAATGCTGTAATATATATAGATGAGTTTGCTGGTTTTACAAGTCAAGAATATGATGTAATAAAAAAATTTATAGAATTATCAAAACAAGTAAATATAACAGTATGTGTAGATGAGTTAAACAAAAATACAAATCCTGATATAGATGTATTTTATTCTAATAAAATAACTATAGACAAATTAATGAATTTAGTAAAAAATAATAATTTATATTTAGAGGATTCAATATGCTTAGACAATAATTATAGATTTAAGACACCAGAATTACAACATTTAGAGAAAAATATATTTGAAACAAAACCCACAAAATATGAAAAAAATGTGGAAAACTTAGCAATATTTTTAGCAAAAAACCAATATGCAGAGATAGAAAAAATTGCACAGCAAATTTTGAATTTAGTAAAAAACGAAAATATGAGATATAAAGAAATATCAATTATAACGAATAGTTTACAATCATATTCTTCTTTAATAAAAGGAATTTTTGGAAAATATAATATACCAGTTTTTATAGATGAAAAACGTGAACTTAATCAAAATATAATTGTACAATATGTATTAGCAATACTAGAGGTTTTGTCAAAAAACTTCTCACATGAAACAGTTTTTAACTATTTAAAATTAGGTTTTTCAGATTATGATCCAGAAGAAATATTTAAATTAGAAAATTATTGTTTGAAGTGGGGAATACAAAGAGGTAAGTGGAAGGAAGAGTTTACAAAAGAAAAAGAGGATAAAAAACAAGAGATAGAAAGATTAGAAACAATCAGAAAAGAAATAATTATACCTTTGTTAGAATTAAGAAAAAACATTATGAAAGAAAAAACTGCAAAATCTATTACAAAACTATTATATAAATTTATACAAGAGCAACATATAGAACAAAAAATTATTCTTAAAATAAAAGAATTAGAAGATATTGGATTAATTGATTTAATGCAAGAATATAAAACTAGTTATGAAATAATTTTAGAGGTATTAGATCAAATAGTTTTAATATTCAATGATGAAAAAATAACTATTGATAAATATTTGCAAATTCTTAGAATTGGTTTAAAAAATAGTGGTTTAGGGAAAATTCCGGGAACTCAAGATCAAATTATTGTTGGAGATGTTGAACGCTCAAGAAGTCATAAGGTAAAAGTAGTTTTTATAATAGGATTAAATGATGGAATATTTCCGAATGTAAATAAAGATGAAGGTTTTTTTGGAGATTGTGATAGAGAATTGTTAAAAGAGGATGGAATTGAGCTTGCAAAAGGGACAATAGAAAATCTGTATGAGGAAAATTTTAATATATACAAAGCTTTTTCAACTTCAGAAGAGAGACTATATTTATCTTATGCTTCATCAGATGGAGAAGGAAAGACTTTAAGACCATCAATTTATATAAACAAAATTAAAAAAATGTATCCAAAATTAAAAGAAGAAAGTGATGTAACAGAACAAAATATTTCATGTGAAGAAATAGAATATACAAACTTGCCAGATTCTATATTTAAAGAAAAAATAGAAAAATTATATGGAAGTATATTGAAAACAAGTGTATCAAGATTAGAAAAATATAAACAATGTCCTTTTTCATACTTTTTAAAATATGGATTACGAGTAAAAGAAAAAGAAGAACTTAAAGTATACTCATTTGATACAGGTTCATTTATGCATGAAGTTATAGATGATTTTTTTACAGAATTGGTATTTCATAATGAAAAAATAAGCAATGGTGAGAAGAAAGAACAACTTCAATTAATGGAAGAAGAGGAAATTGCAAAGATTGTAAATGAAATAATTGATAGAAAACTACAATTACCAAGAAATTATATATTCACAGCAACAGCTAAATATAGAATGTTAGTAAGACGCTTGAAAAGAGTTATAACAAAAGCTTTAAAGTATATTATAGAAGGAATTGTTAATAGTGATTTTAACATACAAAGTACAGAAGTTGAGTTTTCTGAAAAAGGGAAATATAAACCTATAGTAATAACATTAGATAATGGAAAAAAAGTAGAGATTACAGGAAAAATAGATAGGATAGATACAGCAAAAACGAATGAGGGCGAATATCTAAGGATTATAGACTATAAATCATCAGCAAGAAATGTAGATTTAAATGAAGTATATGCAGGATTACAAATTCAGTTATTAACATATATGGATGCAGTGTGTAAAGAAGAAGATTTCTTACCAGCCGGAATTTTATACTTTGGTCTATTAGAGCAAATAATTAAGGCTGATAAAAAAATATCAACTGAAGAAATCGAAGAAAGATTAAGAAAAGATTTTAAAATGAAAGGACTTATTTTGGCAGATATTAAAATTATAAAAATGCAAGACAACAATCTAAGTTCAGGAGCATCAAATATTATACCAGCAGGAATAACGAAGAGTGGAACAATAAATAAGAGAGATACAAATGGTATAGATAGTGAAGAGTTTAAAGTACTTCAAAATTATATTCCAATAATAATAAAGCAAATTGCAAATGAAATGCTTAGTGGAAATATAGAATTAAAGCCATACAAAAAAGGAAACAAAAAACCATGCGATTATTGTGAATATAAATCTATATGTGGATTTGATACACGATTAAAGGACAATAAATATAATTATATAAACAATTTACCATATGATATGATTATTGAAAAAATGAAAGAAGGAGAGAAATAAATGAATTTGTCTAATGAAAATATTATACATGTTCAAAAAGGAAAAATAGAGTATATACAATTTAGAAAGTTATTAGAGTATAAAGATAAGATAGCACATGCATATACTGTGGGTGTAAATGTTGATTTTACTCCAGTTGGCGATAGGAAAGAAAAAGCTATGCATGAATATAAGGATTTGTGTGATAGCCTTAAGCTAGATGTGAATGATTTGGTAAAGCCAGTCCAAAATCATACAAAAGAAGTAAAGATAATAGAGAATAAATCTGATAAACCAGAAATAGATAAATATAAAGAAACTGATGGAGTTATAACAAATAAAAAGAATATAGTACTTGCAACAGCTAATGCAGATTGTATTCTACTATTTTTTTATGATCCAGTAAAAAATGTAATTGCAAATACTCATTCAGGATGGAAAGGAACATTACAAAGGATATCAATAGAAACAGTAGAAAAAATGAAATCTAAATATGGGTGTAATCCAGAAGATATAATTTGTTGTATGAGTCCAAGTATTAGAAAATGCCATTTTGAGGTAGATGAAGATGTAAAAAATTCCTTTTATGAGGAATTTAAGACATTAAAAGAAATTGATGATATAATAGAAGAAACGAAGCCTAATAAAAAATGGCATATAGATACAATTTTAATTAATAGAGTAATACTAAAAGAATATGGATTAAAAGATGAAAATATAATAGACTCTGGTTTATGTAGTGTTTGCAATTCAGATAATATACATTCTTTCCGTGCCGAAGGAGAAGGTTTTGGAAGAGAAACAGCAGTAATTAGTTTGAAATGAAAAGAGGAAATTTAAATGATAATTCCAGAAAAGTTAAAGTTAGGAGATACTATAGGTGTAGTTGCTCCATCTAGTCCAATAATAAATGAAAATATTGAAGAACTAAAACAAGCGATAAATATTGTTGAAAGTAAAGGCTTTAAAGTAAAATTAAGTGAGCATATATATTCAAATACAAATGGATATAGTGCAACTGCAATTGAGAAAGCAGAAGATATAAATAATATGTTTAAAGATAAAGAAGTGAAAATGATATGGTGTGCTAAAGGTGGAGAAAACTCAAATATAGTTTTTGATAAATTAGATTATGATTCAATAAAGCAAAATCCTAAAATAATATGTGGTTATAGTGATATTACGTCAGTTACAAATATGATAACAGCGAAAACAGAATTAGTGACATTTAGTAGTACTAATTTTAAGACAATTGCAACAGATGAAACAGACTACAGTTTTAATCAAGCAATAAAAAGATTTGTAGAAGGAAGTTTAGAAATCGATGGTAGTATTCAAACAATACGAGAAGGAATAGTAGAAGGACAATTGATAGGAGGTAACCTAAGTTTAATTAAAGGAATGGTTGCTGGAAAATATAGTTTAGATTTTCAAGATAAAATATTATTTATAGAAGAGTTAGGTTTTGAAACAGACCCTGAATTAGCTAGTAATTATTTATATTACATGAAACAAAATGGAGTATTTGATAAAATAAGAGGATTATGGATTGGAAATTATGAACATGAAAGTGGAATTGCATTAGAAAAAATAGTATTAGATTGTCTAGAAAACAAATTTGATTTTCCAATTATAAAATCAAATAACTTTGGACATATTGAAAGGAAAATAACAATACCAATTGGAACAAAAGCAAAGATAGACACAACAAAAGATTTAAAAATAGAATTAATAGAAAAATGCATAAAATAAGGAGAAGCATATGTTTAAAAATTGGGAACAGTTAGAAGAATCAATTAAAGATTGTAGTAAATGTAAGCTATGCCAGAAAAGGCAAAACATTGTTTTTGGAGTAGGAAATAAAAATGCAAAAATAATGTTTATAGGTGAAGGACCAGGTGGAGACGAAGATAGAATAGGAGAGCCTTTTGTAGGACGAGCAGGCCAATTAATGGATTTAGCATTTCAAACAGTTGGAATAAAAAGAGAAGATGTATATATAGCTAATATTGTAAAATGTAGGCCACCAGGAAATAGAGATCCTGAACAAGACGAAGTACAAGCATGTATAAATTATTTACGAAATCAAGTGATTTTAGTTAAACCTAAAATAATAGTATTACTAGGAAGAATTGCTTTAATAAACATAATGGGACAAGAATATAAGATAAGTACAGCACGTGGAAATTGGATAGAAAAAAAAGGGATTAAATATATGCCAACATGGCATCCAGCTGCACTTCTAAGAGATGAGAATAAAAAAATAGATTTTATAAAAGACTTGCAAGAGGTATTAAAAGGAGTAAAAGATGAACGAGATAATTAACAAAGCAAAATATTGTTTAAACTGCAAAGTTAAACCTTGTATGCAAAAAGGGTGTCCTCTTAATAATGACATTCCTGCATTTATAGAAGCAGTGAGAAATAATGATATAAAGAAAGCATATGAAGTTATATCTAAAACTAGTGTTTTGCCAGGTGTATGTGGGCGTATATGTCCGCATTTAAAACAATGTCAAGGAAGTTGCGTTCGTGGAATAAAAGGACAACCTGTCAGTATAGGAGATATAGAAGCATATGTTTTTGATAAAGCTATGGAACAAAAATTAAAACTAAATCAAATTATAAAAACAATAGAAAATAAGAAAGGAAAAAAAGTTGCTATTATAGGAGGAGGACCTGCTGGATTAACATGTGCAGCTTTCCTTGCTAGAGAAGGTATAGAAGTTACTATATATGAAAAATATAACTATTTAGGTGGAATATTAGTTCATGGAATTCCAAAATTCAGATTATCAAAAGAAATAGTCAAAGCAACGGTAAATCAAATATTAGAGCTAGGTATAAAAGTTAAATATAATAAAACACTTGAAAAAGATATAAAACTACAAGAATTGAAAAAAGAATATGATGCAATATTTATAAGTGTAGGAGCAAATAATTCATCAAGACTTGGAGCCAAAGGAGAAGAGTTGGAAGGAGTATATGGTGGCAATGAACTTTTAGAATATCAAAATCATCCTGATTATAAAGGTAAAATAGTGTCTGTAATTGGTGGTGGAAATGTTGCAATGGATTGTGCTAGAACTATTATAAGAAAAGGTGCAAAAAAAGTACAAGTTATTTATAGAAGAGCTAGAGAACAAATGCCTGCAGAAGATAAGGAAATAGAAGAAGCAATTAAAGAAGGAGTAGAATTTTTATTTCAAAATAATATTGTAGAAATAAAGGGAAATAGAAAAGTTGAAAAATTAGAATTAATAAAAACTGAATTACGAGAAGTACGTGGGGAAACAAGATTAGTACCTGTAAATATAGAGGGAAGTAATTATGAGATTGAAACAGATTATATAATAACAGCATTAGGTTCACATCCTGATAGCTATATAAAAGAATTGGGACTAGAACTTAATAAGTGGGGTAGTATCCAAATAGATGATAAGTTTCAAACATCTGATAAGAAAGTTTATTCTGGAGGAGATGTTGCAGGGGTAAAAGCAACTGTAGCATGGGCTGCTTATTCTGGACGTGAAGCTGCAAAAAGTATAATAGAAAACATATAAAAGATAGTGCGACAGTAAACGTAAAAAAAATAAAAAAGAAAATTATATAATGTGCGCAGTTTGAAGCACTTTAAGTGCGACAGTAAACGAAAAAAATAAAAAAGAAAATTATATAACGTGCGCAGCTTGGAGCACTTTAAGTGCGACAGTAAACGTAAAAAAATAAAAAAGAAAATTATATAACGTGCGCAGTTTGGAGCACTTTAAGTGCGACAGTAAACGTAAAAAATAAAAAAGAAAATTATATAACGTGCGCAGTTTGGAGCACTTTAAGTGCGACAGTAAACGTTATATAATTTTCTTTTTTATTTTTAATCTATTTTATCTTGCTTATTGCTCTTTTTTCTTCTGCTCGTTTTTGCAATAAGTCTTTAATTTTCTTAATTAAAGCTGTAAAGATATTGTTTTTCTCAGCAGTATCCATAGCAGTTTCAATACCACCATTTTCAATTATATTAGCTTTATGATTTAATTCAGAGATTTTTTCAAGATAAAAATCATCAAAATAGGTATAACTATCAGTAATGCCTATATAATCTCTAAAGTTATATAGCTTTTTTCTAAATATTTCAATTTGAGTAGTATTAGTTATATTTTGAATTTGAGTTTCAAAATAACTAGATATAATAAGATTTTGTGTTCTTAAAAAAGTAATAGTTATCTCATCTTTTAATTCACTCATTTTTTTAATCAAATGGTCAACTTTTTTATTTCTATCATCGATTTGTGAAACTTTATTATTTAATTTAATAAGTTTTTCCTCTTTAAATAAAAGATCATCTAAGGCTCTTGAAATAGACATATAAGCTTTGGGTGAAGTTGATTCAGAAAAAACTCGTTTAAAATCATCATGACTAAATAATGTACTTTTAAATAAGGAATCTTCTCCAACTAAATAAGCCATTTGTTCAACTAAGCAACACTCTAAAGGATAATAAGAAGGACTAGAAGTTGAAAAATCTATTCCATAATATTTAACTGATTCATAAGGAGTTCCAACAACTTTAGAAGCCATTAATTGAACTGCAGCTTCATTAATTGCAAGACCTGAAACTTTTAAATCAGAATAATCGCAAAGTCCCATACGAATTAAGTTGTTTTTTTTACCTTTAATTTCTTGTAGAAAGTGAATACATTCATGTACTGCAAATTCTTCTATGTCATCTAAAGAAATATTCTTATTGAAGTAAATTGAAGAATTTTTATAATAATATTTAGCCTCAGCCATTCCTTCTTCTAGATTTGCTTTATACATATTTAGGTTACAAAGTTTAACAAAAATAGTTTCTTTGTCTAAATTGTATTGAGGAAAGGTTAAAGATATTTTATCTGCAATGTTTTTTGCGATTGTATTTACCTTTTGTACATCTAATTTTTCTATAACTTCAATACCGTCTTTTTTCAAAGTAGTTTCTATATTCATAAATTTCTCCTTAGTATCATTACATTTTATTATTATACATTATACAACAAAATTGGTAAAAATATGTGTCAAGTACATTAAAAGTATATTACAGTTTAATTACAGTTTATCAAGAAAAATGAATAAACTGGATGTAATTGGAAAAAATTTTAATATATAAATGTAGTAAAGGAGGATTATATGCAAGAGGGAAATTTTAAAAATACAATAGTTTTAAAAAATATACCTTCAAATATTGTTGATGAGGCTATAATTGTTTTAAAAGAGAATAAAAAAGCATGGAAATTAGAGAAAGTTGATAAGGTTAAAAACAATATTGAAGAGAAAAAGATAAACCACATAAAAAAAGATTATGTTATAAAAGAAGCGGAAATGATAATATCGGAATATATAAAAATTAAAGAGAAAGAAGAAAAGATAGAAAAAAATATAAGTGATAATAAAAAATACAAAAGAATAAAAAAATATGCTTTTTTAAGTACAACTATTATTATAATACAGTTATTGGCTAATATATTTTAAAGAATAAAAGAAAAGAAACCATCATATAGTTTAAAAGGAACTAAGGAAGAGGTGGTTTTATGGAAAAAACAATGTCTGTAGAAGAAAAAATAAGACGAGCTGAAGAAATATATGCTAAAAGACAAGAAGGAAAAGGTCTAAATACTACACGTGTAGGAATATATAGAAATGAAAAAAAGAAAGATATAAAACTTTTAAAAAAAATGTTTAAACAAATTATAGTATGTTTATTAATATATTTAGTAATCTATATTATACAAAATGGAAACTATATTTTTTCGGAAGATTTTTTAAATAAAGTAAATGAAATAATATCTTATGATACGAATTTTGAGGGAGTATACAAAAATATAAAATCAAAAATAACAAGCATCCTAAATCAAAGTGATAATAACAACCAGGAAGGGCAGAATAATGAAGGAAAAAACAATGGGCAAGAAGATGAAAATATAGGAGGAGATGCAGAACAAACTGAAAATATAAATCAACAAGTACAAGATGTATCACAAGTTGAAGCAGATATTCAAACGGCTAAGAATACAACTTCTTTTATAAAACCAATTGAAGGAAAAGTAAGTTCTAAATATGGACATAGAAATCCTACTACAGCTAGTGTTCCAAAGAATCATACAGGATTAGATATAGCAGCGGGGATAGGAACAAAAATAAAATCTGCAACAGCAGGAGAAGTTGTACTTAAGTCTTCAGAGGGAGATTATGGAAATCATCTAAAAATACAGATTGGAGAAATAAGTGTTATCTATGCTCATTGCAATGCATTATATGTAAATCAAGGAGACAAGGTAGAGCAGGGGCAGGAGATTGCAGAAGTAGGAACAACTGGAAATTCTACAGGTTCACATTTACATTTTGAAATACGTGTATCAGAGAGAACAATAGATCCACAATCTATTTTAGAAATATGAAAATTGAAAGGTGGAATTAATTTGAAGTTTAGGATAGATTTACGTATTTTTTTGTTTTTAATCTTGTTTTATTTTACAAAACAAATAGAAATGTATTTGTTGATTTTATTATTTGCTTTTATTCACGAATTGGGTCATTTGTTTGTAGGGTTGATAGTAGGAATGAAGCCTGAAAAAATAGGAATAATGCCTTCAGGAATCAATATTTCATTTAAAGTTAAACCACAAGATTATAATGTTAAAATAAAAAAAGGGACTCTTTTGGAGTTAAAGAAGATAATCGTAGCATCTGCAGGTCCAATTACTAATTTTATACTAATAATTATATCAGGAAAAATAAATTTAGATTTGGTTTCATATATTATGGTGGTTCTTTCAAATTTAATTATTCTTATATTTAATTTATTGCCTATATATCCACTAGATGGAGGTAGAATTTTAAAGGGGATTTTACATATATTAATAGGAAAAAAGAAAAGTTTTAAATATATACATATTATATCTACAATATTTATAATAATTATTACTGTGATAGCAAGTATAGCTATTTTATATTTACAAAATATAGCAATATTTATAGCAATGGTTTATGTGTGGTATATGTATTTAATAGAAGATAGCCGTTATAGAATACGTAAAAAAACATATGAGATTATCGAAAACTATTGAAATAAAATCAGAAAAATAGTAAGATATAATTAGTATAAATTAGGAGAAAAACGAGAGATGAAAATTAATAATAGTCAAAAGGGGATAACGATGGTAACTCTTACAATAGCAATAATTGTATTAGTTATCGTTTCAAATATTTTAATATATAATGCTAAAGACTCTGTTCATACTAGAAAATTAGAAAATCTGTATAATGATATTCAAATGTTAAGAGACAAAGTAATAGAGTATTCAATCGAATATGGAAATATTCCAGCAGATGATAAATTGGAGTATAGTTTGGATGGTAAAGATGATTTAAAAAACAATTGGATGACCAATGAAGAAAAACAAACTGGAAAATTTTATGTTATAGATTTGAAAGAGTTAGATGGATTAACATTAAATTATGGTAGAGACTATGAAAAAATCACAGAAAGTTCAACAAAAGAAGATATTAATAAATTGACAGATATCTATATTGTAAATAATGTAAGTAACAATATTTTTTATGTTGAAGGAATTAATGTAGATGGAAAAAAATATTATTCAGATAGGGAAAAGGATGAAACAAATGTAAATTTAAGATATCCTCAAGGAATAGCTTTTAATTTAAAAGCTGAGGCTAGTAAAAATGAAGTTACAATGGTTCAAGGTAATACGGAAGTAAAATTAGATATATCTAATTTTACTTCTGAAAATAAAGAAGATTTTAATCAAATCGATGTTGAGTATCAGATAGGTGTGGAAGAAGCAGATAAATTTAAAATTGATACCATAGATGAAAATGAAAATGTTATAAAAGGTGGAAATGCAAATACAAATGAAGTTACAGTAAATTTGTCATCTATACCAAATGCAATACTAGGAGAAACTGAAAATATAAACTTGGTTGTAAAAGCAGTTAGTCCAGAAACAAAAGAGGTAGTAATACCAATAAAAGTAAATTTACCGGAAGTGGCAACGGGGTATATGAATGACTTTAGACCTGCAACAGTTGAAGATGTTGCTGAAGAAGATAAAGCAAATATAGATTTGTTTACTGAATTTTATGGAGATAACAGTTCTTTCGAATATGATGAAGATAAAGGAATAAGTTTAGGAAATGGTAAAACAATAGGTGTCTTTGATAAACAAGATAGAAACTATTCAAATGGATATAGTGTTAATTTGACAGTTAAAGGTGATATAGATCAATATCCAAAACCAAATGCTGATCCATGGGGACCAGCTACGATTTTAGCTATGTCAAAAGAAAATCCTGAAAAATCGAATAGATTATGTTGGATAGGATTCAGGAATGGAAATCTTCAAGTATATTCATATTATCAAGGAGATCTTATAGAAAATCAAAATGGAGAATATTATAATCCTAGTGAAAAACCAGGTTATATAAGTAAAGCTTTAGATAGAAAATACAACAATCAAAAAATGAATATACAAATAGTAGGAAACAATGAAAATACAACAATTTATATAAATGGAGAACTATGGACAACATTTGAATCAGGAAAAGGAAATGGAGAATTTTCTCAAGCTACAATAGGCGACTTGAGACCTCTAAGAGGTTTAATGTATACTGGTAACGTATATGATATAGCAATTTATAATAGAGAATTATCTGAAAATGAAGTTGGACAAAACTGGACATATGCCCAACAAACATGGGGAATAAAAAAATAAAAAATAGGAAAAAGAAAAGTGTAAAAACTTTTTCTTTTTTTATGTCAATTTATTGACTTTTGCCTATTTCCGTAGTATTATAATTGTATTAAAAATGTGTTTTTAAAATCCTAAGGAGGAAAGATATGGGAGAAGTAATTGTAATCACATCAGGTAAGGGTGGAGTAGGAAAAACAACAACAACAGCAAATTTAGGATCAAGTTTAGCAGTAGAAGGTAAAAAAGTAGTATTAATTGATACTGATATCGGACTAAGAAATCTAGATGTCGTTATGGGATTAGAAAACAGAATTGTGTATGATATAGTTGATGTTGTTGAGAAAAAATGCAAATTAAGACAAGCCTTGATTAAAGATAAAAGATTTAAAGAATTATACCTATTACCTGCAGCCCAAACAAGAGATAAAAGCGCAGTAAATGAAGAACAAATGATAGAATTAACTACAAAGTTAAAAGAGGAATTTGATTACATAATAGTAGATTGTCCAGCAGGAATTGAACAAGGATTCAAAAACGCAATTGCAGGTGCAGATAGAGCAATTGTAGTTACTACAGCTGAAATATCTGCAATTAGAGATGCTGATAGAATTATAGGATTGCTAGAGTCTTCTGAAATAAAAAATCCAGAGTTAGTTATCAATAAAATTAGACCAGATATGGTACGTAAGGGTGAAATGATGGATGTTGATGATATTGTGGATTTATTATCAATTGATTTAATTGGTGTAGTACCAGATGACGAATATATTATTACTCAAACAAATAAAGGAGAACCTGTTATTCAAAACAAGAAAGCACCATCAGGAAAAGCTTATATTGAGATTGCGAAAAGAGTATTAGGAGAAAAAATTGAAATTACTATACCATGTGTAGAAAAAGGCTTTTTTGCTAGAATAAGAAATTTTTTTAGAAAATAAAAAGGTGTTTATTAAAGGATAAAAACAACACTTTTTTGTTATTCATGTAAATTGCTAAAGAGCAATTTTTACATAATTAAAAAGATTTGGAGGTTAAAATAATGTTTGAAAACATAAAGAAGATTTTCAAAAAAAGCAATAAAGCTAATGAAATATCATCAAAATCAAAAGAAGCAGCAAAAGAAAGATTACATTTGGTATTAATGCAAGACAGAGCTAATGTATCAGTTGATTTCTTGGAGTTGATGAAACAAGAAATTATAGATGTTATAAAGAAATATATTGAAGTAGACGATGATGCAATTGATGTTAGATTAACAAATAAAGAAAATGAAGATGGAACTAATGGAGCACCAGCTTTATATGCAAATATTCCAATAATAAATATAAAAAATGAAGCTAAAAAAGAAATAGAAAAAGAAGAAAACAAAGTAAAGGCAAAAAAAATAGAAGAAACTAAAAAAGAGGAATATAAAGTTAAAAAAAGTATAGATAACAATGATGATGAAAAGTCAACATATGAACAAAACGAAAAGAAAGATAAAATAAAGAACAAGAAAAAAGAACAAGAAAAAAAGGAAAAAGCAAAAAAAGAAGTAAGTAAAAAGGAAAAAGAAGAGCAAGTTTTAAAAGAAAAAGAAGCATTAAAAAAACTAGAGGAGCTAGGAGCTGTAGTAATAGCATCAGATCCAGAATCATTTAAACTGAGTGAAGAAGATACAAAAACAAAAGAAAAAGGAAAGCGTATAAATGCAAAAAAATAATAGGAAAAAGAGTGAACAATGAGAAAAAGAGAGTTAAAAAATATTCAATGGAGTTTATTAATCGTTGCACTAATTCTATCTGCAATAGGATTAGTAGCTTTATTTTCTGCAACGCAGGAATCAGGATATGAAGAATTTACTAAACAATTAATATGGCTAGGTATTAGTGTAGTTGTATTAATTTTAATGATATTTATCGATTATGAAATATTAGTAAAAATATCTCCAGTTTTATATGGTATAATACTGATATTTTTAATAGCAGTATTATTTACAAAGCCAATTAATGGAGCAAGTAGTTGGTTTGACATTGGAGGGTTTTCATTTCAACCTGCAGAATTTGCAAAACCAATAGTAATATTATTTTTAACATATATAATAGCAAGAATCCAAAGTAGATATAAAGAAGATATAAGTAGATTTTCAAGAGTTTTAATAGTGTTGGCAGTATTAGGAGTACCATTATTATTAATAATTAGACAGCCAGATTATGGAACAGCGATGGCTTTTGTTGTAGGAACAGCAATAATGATGATTGTTGCTGGAATAGATAAAAAATATATAATATTTACATTATTGATAATTGCAATATCTATACCTTTAGCATATCAATTTATATTACCAGAACATGCAAAAGCTAGAATCAATATATATTTAAACCCTGAATCAGATCCAAGAGGAGCTGGATATAATATAATTCAATCTAAATTAGCAATTGGAGCAGGTCAATTAACTGGAATGGGACTTTTAAAAGGAAACCAAACACAGCTTGGATTTTTATATCCAAAAACAACAGACTTTATTTTTTCTGTAATAGGAGAAGAGATGGGATTCATTGTAGCAGCAGCTATAATAATATTATATGTTCTGTTTATAACAGGTTCATTATATGTAGCTAAAACTGCAAAAGATACAACAGGTACATTAATAGCAGCAGGAATTACAGGAATATTTCTATTCCATATGGTAGAAAATATAGGTATGGTAATGGGACTATTACCAATAACAGGTGTACCACTTCCATTTATAAGTTATGGAGGAAGTTCCCTTATTACTAACTTTATGTGTGTAGGAATTTTAATGAATATAAGTAGTAAAAGGCAAAAAACTATTTTTGTCGGAGGATAATAAGATAGTGAAAATAGGAAATTTAGAACTAAAAAACAATTTAATATTAGCTCCAATGGCAGGTGTAACAGACCTGCCTTTTCGTCGAGTTTGTGAAAAATATGGTGAACCTGGATTAGTATGTACTGAAATGATAAGTAGTAAAGGTTTGTATTATAATGACCATAAAACAGGAAGAATACTAAATATGGAAGGAGAAAAAGGACCTGTTAGTTGTCAAATATTTGGAAGTGATCCAGAAACAATGGCATTTGCTACAAAACATTTGAACGAAAAATTTAAAATAGAAATATTAGATATAAATATGGGATGTCCAGTGCCAAAGGTTGTAAAAAATGGAGATGGAAGTAAGTTATTGACAGATTTGGATAAAGCTGAAGAGATAATGAAAGTAGTAGTTGAAAATTCAAAAATACCAGTTACAGTAAAAATAAGATTGGGATGGGATAAAAACAATATAGTGGCATCAGAATTAGCAAAAAGGGCAGAACGAGTTGGAGTATCAGCAATAACAGTTCACGGAAGAACTAGGAGTGAATTTTATGGTGGTACAGCTGATTTAGATGAAATTAAACATGTAAAACAGGCTGTAAATATTCCAGTAATTGGTAATGGAGATGTCATTGATGAAAAAACAGCACAACATATGCTTGAATATACAGGTGTAGATGCAATAATGATAGGAAGAGGAGCTTTAGGTAATCCATGGATATTTAAAAGAATAAATCATTATTTAAAAACAGGTGAAATTTTACCTGAAGTTACAATTCAAGAAAAATGGAAAGTAATAAAAGAACACATTGAGCTAACTGTTCAAATAAAAGGAGAAAATGCACTAAAAGAATTAAGAAAACATATTGCTTGGTATACAAAAAATTTAAGAAATTCTAGTGAATTTAGAAATTCAATTAATAAAATTGAAAGTAAAGATGAATTGTTAAAAAAAGTTGATGAATATTTTGTAAGCATATAGAATAAAGATGTTACGAGGATGTAACATCTTTTTTTGATAGGAGGACAAAATGAAAAAACACATAATATTTTTAGGAATTTTTATATTAATAATATTTTTTGCTTTTGGAATTAAAAGTATTTTTTTTGGAAATAATAATATCAATCAAGATGATGTAAAAGATATTTTTAATATTAATGAATATAGTGCAGAGATAGATGTAACAGTAGTAAGTAATAAAAATGAAAATAAATATAAAATAAAACAACAATATATAAAAAATAACGATAAATCAATTCAAGAACTGTTAGAACCTAATAATTTAAAAGGGATAAAAATTACAAGGCAAGGAACAAATATAACAATAGAAAATACAGAATTAAACTTAAATAAAATATTCGAAAATTATAATGGTTTTACACATAATGATATGGACTTAGAATGTTTTATAGAAGAGTTTGAAAAAGATAATAAAAATAATATGTACGAAAATGGAGAACAAATAGTTTTAGAAACAGAATCAAAAAATAATAATAAATATTTAAAGACAAAAAAACTATATATCAACAAAGAAACTGGAAAACCAATAAATATGGAAATAAGTGACGATAACAAAAATATAACAGTTTACATAGTATATAATAAAGTGGATATAAAATAATATCTACTTAAACTTAGAAATATTAGTTACAATAGTTAATCTTGATAATCTATCAATATTAGGAGTGAAGAAAATGCAAATAAAAAGAGGAGATATGTTTTATGCTGATTTAAGTCCAGTAGTTGGTTCAGAGCAAGGTGGGATACGTCCAGTTTTAATTATACAAAATGACATGGGGAATAAATATAGTCCTACTGTAATAGCTGCTGCAATAACTTCACAAATGAATAAAACAGGGTTACCTACACATATTAATATTGATTCAGAATCATGTGGGTTAAAAAGTAATTCAGTTGTGTTGGCAGAACAAATTAGAACAATTGATAAAAGCAGGCTAAAAGAAAAAATAGGACATATAGAAGATGAAAAGATAATAGATAAAGTTAATAATGCATTAGGAGTTAGTTTTGGTTTAGAACAATAAAGAAGAAGCTAGAAGTTATACTTTTAGCTTCTTTATTGTTTTTATTTCACTATATAAAGTATTTATTGCTTTCTTTTTATTTTCATAAGCATTTTTATATTCTTCATGGATTTGTTCATAATTATCTATAGTTTCTTTATATCCTAATAGCATTTTAATACCTTCTAGATAGTAATCTTTGTCTTTTTGCTTTTTTGCTTTATCCATTTTTTCCTTATATTTATCAATTTGATCAAAACGTTTAAGTTCAGCTTTTAAATTGTCAACATAAGTTTGAGAACAATAAATTTCATATCCAATATCATCTAAAACAACTTTAAATAATGCTTTAACCATAATAGGATTAACTTTTCCCATTTTTGCATATTCGGCCATTTCTCCTAGTGCATTAGATCTAAGTAAATTAGGGTCTGGACGTGAGTTTTCAATTAAAATTTTTAAAGTATCAGAAATTCCAATATGAGTTTTATATTGCCTTTTGCTAGTTATAGCATCATATTCATCAGCGACACGAATAATTTGACCCTCATATGGAATATCTTTTTTTACTAATCCTTTTGGATATCCAGTTCCATTTAAAGCTTCATGATGATATATAGGACCGGCAGCATAAGGTCTTAGTTTTTCATCTTTCATACAAATATTGTAGCCAATAGTAGTATGAGTTTTCATTATTTTATATTCTTCTTCTGTAAGTTTTCCAGGTTTTTGAAGAACTTCTGGTGGAATAAATACTTTTCCTATATCATGTAAGTATGCACAAATAGTACAATATTCTATGAAACTTTTTTGACAATGTAAGTATTCACAAATTCTACAAGTTAAATTAGCAACATGCTCACAATGTTTTCTTGTAAAAACATCCAAAGAATCTAAACATTTTAATTGGTATTGCATTCTTTCATCTAGGTTATAAGCTTTTAAATTTGTTTTATCATAAAAATCAAAAGTTTGATTAACGTTAAACATAAATTTACCTCACTTTAATTATATAAATTAATAATAACACTAATTGACAAAATCAGCAATAGTTAAATTTACTAAATAAAGGTTGAAAGCAATTAAAAGGTTGTAGTTTTGCTACTTTTATGATATTATATAATTGTTTAAAAATGTAAAATGGAGGCAAAAAATGTATAGAACAAAAACTTGTGGAGAACTAACGATAAAAAATATAGAAGAAAAAGTAGAATTAGCAGGATGGATTCAAAAAATAAGAAATTTAGGTGGGATGGAGTTTATTGACTTAAGAGATGAATTTGGAATTACTCAAATAATAATAAGTGATAAAGAACTACAGGAACAAGTAAAAACGTATCCAAAAGAAAGTTGTATTCATATAGAAGGAAAAGTAGTTGAAAGAAGTAGTAAGAACTTAAAAATGCCAACAGGAGAAATAGAGGTTGTAGTAGATAAAATTGAATTACTAGGTAAGTGCCATGGAACATTACCTTTTGAAATTAATACAGATCAAGAAGTAAGAGAAGATTTAAGATTACAATACCGTTTTTTAGATTTAAGAAATGAAAAATTACATCAAAATATTTTACTTCGTTCAAAAATACTGAAAACATTAAGAGATAGAATGGATGAGTTAGAATTTACCGAAATTCAAACACCAATACTTGCAAATTCATCACCAGAAGGAGCTAGAGACTATCTAGTACCAAGTAGACTTAATCCAGGAGAATTTTATGCTTTACCACAAGCACCACAACAATTCAAACAATTACTAATGGTTTCTGGATTTAATAAGTATTATCAAATAGCACCATGCTTTAGAGATGAAGATCCAAGAGCGGATAGAGCTCCAGGAGAATTTTATCAACTAGATTTTGAAATGAGTTTTGCAACTCAGGAAGATGTATTTAAGGTGATTGAAGATGTAGTTCCATATACTTTTAAAAAATTTACTGATTGGAAAGTAGATGAAGGACCATTTGTGAGAATTCCATATAAAGAAGCTATGGAGAAATATGGAATAGATAAACCAGATTTAAGAAATCCTTTAATAATTCAAGATGTTACAAAAGTATTTGAAAAATCAGATTTTAAAGCATTTGAAAATAAGACAATAAAAGCAATAATAGTACCAAATGGAGCAAGTCAAGGAAGAAAATTTTTCGATAAAATGGGAGAATTTGCAACAACTGAAGAAGTAGGAGCAAAAGGTTTAGCATGGACAAAATTTGAAGACAATGGTGAAGTAGTAGGAGGAATAGCTAAGTTTATTACGCCAGATATAAAAGAGATGTTAAAGAAAGAATATAAAGTAAAAGCGAATGATTCTATTTTCTTTATAGCAGATGAATTTGAAAAAGCACAAAAAATTGCAGGACTAGTTAGAATAGAATTAGGTAAGAGATTAGATTTAATAGAGAAAGGTGTATATAAATTCTGTTTTATAGTTGACTTTCCAATGTATGAGTTAGCTGATGATGGAACAATTGACTTTAGTCATAATCCATTCTCAATGCCACAAGGTGGATTGGAAGCGTTGAATAATCAAGATCCTTTAGATGTTCTAGCATATCAATATGATCTTGTATGTAATGGATATGAAATGGCATCAGGAGCAGTAAGAAATCATAATCCAGAAATAATGGTAAAGGCTTTTGAAATAGCAGGATATTCAGAAGATGAAGTAAAAAATAGATTTGGTGCTTTATATCATGCATTTCAATATGGAACGCCACCACATGCAGGAGCTGCACCAGGTGTAGATAGAATGATAATGCTAATAGCAGATTCACAAAATATTAGAGAAATAATAGCATTTCCTAAGAATAAAAAGGCTAGAGATTTACTTATGGGAGCACCTTCTCAAGTTTCTGAACAACAATTAAAAGATGTACATATTAACTTAAACTTAGAAAAATAAAAGAATACATAGATATGTAAAAGGAGAAAAATGCAAAAAAATAAAATAACAGGATTAACAGATGAACAGGTAAATGAAAGAATAAAGAAAAATCAAATTAATTATGATACTACTGTACCGACAAAAAGTATAAAAAGAATACTATTTGAAAATTTTTTCACATTATTTAATTTTATAAATTTATTTTTAGGAATAGCAATTTTTCTAGTAGGATCATATAAAAATTTAATCTTTTTGGGAGTAGTTATTATAAATACAGCAATTAGTACAATTCAAGAAATTCATTCTAAAAGGGTTATAGATAAACTTTCAATAATGGCAAGCAAGAAAGTTGTAGTTATAAGAAATGGAAAAAAACAAGAAATTTCAATTAATGAATTAGTATTAGATGATGTAGTGGAGTTAAATACAGGCAATCAGGTTTCTACAGATAGTATTATATTAGAAGGAGATATACAAGTAAATGAATCATTTATTACAGGAGAGCCTGATACAATTTCAAAAAAGGTAGGGGACAAGTTACTATCTGGAACTTATTTAACTAGTGGAAAATGTTTGTGCAAAGTTATAAATATTGGAGAAGAAAACTATACTGCTAAAATATCTAGTGGTGCGAAATATGTAAAAAAAGTCAATTCAGAAATAATGAGAGCATTGAAGAAAATTATAAAAATCTTAAGTTTTGCAATTGTCCCAATTGGATTAGCTTTGTTTATTTCACAATTACATGTTGATAATAACACATTTCAAGATGCTGTAGTAAAAACAGTAGCAGCTGTGATAGGTATGATACCAGAAGGATTAGTCCTATTAACAAGTACTGTTTTAGCAGTTAGTGTTATACGATTGTCTAGAGTAAAAGTTTTGGTACAAGAACTATATTGTATAGAAACATTAGCAAGAGTTGATACTCTTTGTTTAGATAAAACAGGTACACTAACTGAGGGAATTATGGAAGTTAAAGATTTAATTCCAATTAATAAAGATAAAGAGGAAATAAAAAATATATTAGCAAATATAGCTAAAGCTTCGGAAGATAAAAATTCTACTATAGAAGCTATCAAGAATAAATATAAAAGAGCAAATAAGAAATTTAAGCCAATTAATAATATATCATTTTCTTCAAAAACAAAATGGTCTGGAGTGAATTTTGAAAAAGAAGGAAGTTTTATAATTGGAGCACCAGAAATTGTATTAAAAGAAAAGTTTAAAGAGAATGAAAGTATTATAGAGAAATATACAGAAGATTACAGAGTTATAGCTTTAGTTCATTCTAATGAAAAAATTGAAAGGGAGAAATTGCCCAATAAAGTGGAATTTTTAGGGCTTGTTCTGATATCAGATAGAATAAGAAAAAATGCATCTCAAACATTAAAATATTTTTATAATCAAGGAGTAGATATAAAAATAATTTCAGGTGATAACCCTATTACTGTATCTAAAATTGCAAAACAAGTACAGGTTATAGATTCTGATAAATATATAGATATGTCTAAAATAAAAGATGAAAATGAAATAAATGAGATTGTAGACAAATATACGATATTTGGTAGAGTCTCACCAACACAAAAAGAACTAATAATAAAGAGTCTTCAAAATAAAGAAAAGACAGTTGCTATGACAGGAGATGGAGTTAATGATGTTTTAGCATTAAAAGCATCAGATTGCAGTATTGCAATGGCTAATGGAAGTGATGCAACTAAATCAGTTTCGCAATTGGTATTATTAGATTCTAATTTTGATTCAATGCCAAAGATTGTTGCGGAAGGAAGAAGAACTATAAATAATATTCAACGTTCTGCTTCACTATTTTTAGTAAAAACAATATATTCAACAATACTTGCTTTGATGTTTCTGATTTTAAGAGAAGAATACCCTTTTGTTCCAATACAATTAAGTTTTATTGGAGTTATAACAATAGGAATACCTTCATTTATCCTAGCGCTTGAACCAAACAAAGAAAAAATTAGAGGAAACTTTTTAAAGAATATAGTACAACGTGCAATACCTACAGGATTAACTGTAGTTTTAAATATACTGTCTATATCAATACTTAATAAAATGGGGATAATACCAGATCAATATACATCTAGTTTATGTGTATTAGGCACAGGAATTAGTGGTATTATATTATTGTTTACATTAACTAAAGCTAGAAAAGGTGAAGATTCACAATTACCAATATCGGTTTTTAGATTATCGCTTGCAATCATTCTGACCATATTATTTATTTTAGGAATGACATTATTTAATGGATTGTTTGGAATAGAACCAATTTTACCAATGTTTAACCAAGTTATTAGGATTATAATAACTTCAATTATAAACTTTATAATGCTAACAATAATATTTAAAATTTTACTAAAATGAGGATATATATATGAAAAAATTTTTTCTAAAATTATTATTAGTTATAATTATCATAACTATTGTAATTTCTTCAATAGCACTTCTAATTGGATATAGATATTATACAAAAGCTTTAGATGAAAAACCTTTATTTGATAGGGTTAAGGAAGTAACAAGCAAAGAACGATATACTCCATTTTCAGAGTTACCTAAGGTATATGTAGATGCAGTTATAGCTACAGAAGATAGAAGGTTTTATGAACATGGAGCAGTGGACTTTATTGCGATAGGTAGAGCTTTGTATACAAATATTCGAGATAAAGAATTTGATGAAGGAGGAAGTACTATTACACAACAAGTTGCAAAAAACGTTGTTTTCTCTCAAGAAAAGAAAGTAGAAAGGAAGTTAGGAGAAGTTTTTGCGGCATATGAACTAGAAAAGAACTATTCTAAAGACGAAATTTTTGCACTATATGTAAATTCTTCATATTTTGGTGATGGTTATTATTGTATTTATGATGCAAGTATGGGATATTATAATAAAGAACCAAAGGATCTAGATTTAAATGAAGCTTCAATGCTTGCAGGTATTCCAAATGCACCTTCATTATATTCACCTACTGTGAATATAGATTTAGCTAAACAAAGGCAAGCACAAGTATTAGATAAAATGTTAGGAGAAAGATATATAACTAAGGAACAGGCAGAAGAAGTAAAGAAGAATTCAAAGTAATTAGCTAGAAATTAAGAAAAGCTCTCTAATTTAAGAGAGCTTTTTATAAAATAAATGTGTTTATACTTATTAATATGTTTGTTTAAGAATATATTTAAATAAGGTGATATTATGAAAGTAATAGTTGTAAAAAAACATGTTTTTGAAGTTATTTTACTTATGATATTTATAATATTAATCATCATATTTTGTAGATTTTCTGAACCATCTTTTGCAATAAAATTAGAATCATCAGATTTTTTAAGTGAGGAAATAAAAGAAAAATTTGAAAACTTAGAAAAGCAAGAAGAAAAAAATGTTTACTTAACTTTTGATGATGGACCAACATTGAAATCAACACCATATATTTTAGATATTTTGAAAGAAGAAAATGTTAAAGCAAGTTTTTTTGTTATAGGGAGTCATGTTAAAGAACATCCTGAAATAACCAAAAGAGCATATGAAGAAGGCCATTTTATAGCAAATCATGGATATAGCCATAACAATTCTAAATTATACCAAAATGATGAAAGTTTTATTGAAGAAATAAAAAAAACAGATGAAGAAATAGGGAAGGCAATAGGTATAGAAAACTACTGTTCACATGTTTTTAGATTTCCAAATGGTTATAAATCTTCAAATTATAAATTAAAGAAGAAAAATGCTACTAGACTTTTATATCAAATGGATTATACTTATATAGATTGGAATTGTTTGAATCGTGATTCCGAAAGGAAATTTAGTAATTATCAATTATTAAATAATTTAAAGCAAACTGCAAAAAATAAGGGAACTCTAATAGTTTTAATGCATGATACAAACGATGTAAATAATACAAGTTTGATATTAAGAGATTCAATAAAATATTTAAAAAAACAAGGATATGTTTTTTATAATTTTTATAATATTATTAATTAAACAACACAAAACAAATTTTTGTATTAATCTTGACTTTATATCAGTATTTTTATATAATAAAAAAAATTAATTAAAGAAATAGGAGCAAATATGGAACAAGAATTTTTAGGATTATTACAAAGAGTAAATAGAAGTGGTATAGATGATTTAATAAAATTTATAAAGAAAACAGATTTCTTTAAAGCACCTGCTAGTACAAGATTTCATGGAAGTAGAGAAGGGGGATTAGTAGAACATAGCTTAAAAGTTTATGAAATTTTAAAACATAAAGTAGAAAACTGCATAGAAAAAATAGAGGTATCAGAAGAAACAATCATTTTAGTTGCACTATTGCATGATATATGTAAAGCAAATTTTTATAAAGTTGATTATAGAAATGCAAAAAATGAATTAGGAGTTTGGGAAAAGGTTCCTTATTATACGATAGATGATACAATACCATATGGGCATGGAGAAAAGTCAGTAATGATGATTACAGAATATATAAAACTTACACCAGAAGAAAAATATGCAATTAGATGGCATATGGGTTTTACAGAGCCAAAAGAACAATATACAACCATAGGAATTGCTTATACAAAATATCCATTAGCATTATTAATGCATGAAGCTGATCTTGAAGCAACTTATTTTTATGATACTTAATTAAAGTGAAATTAGTTTAATTTAATAATTGGAAGGAAGATAAATAAATGTTAGCACATATTAAAGGAACATTAGAGTCTAAAATGAAAGGATATATAGTTATAGACGTAGGTGGACTTGGATATAAAATATATATGTCAGATGTATCAATTGAAAAACTAGGAAAAATAGGGGATACTGTGAAAGTCCATACCTATTATCAGGTTAGAGAAGATGATATAAGTATATATGGATTTAATACATGTGAAGAGTTAATAATGTTTGAACTTATGATTTCAGTAAGCGGAATAGGAGCTAAAACAGCCTTATCAATGCTTGCTGTAATAGAGCCATCTCGATTTGCATTAGCTGTTATTTCAGAGGATGTTTCTACATTAACACAAATTCCAGGAATAGGACCTAAATCGGCTAAAAGAATAATTTTAGAATTAAAAGATAAAGTAAAGAAAGAAGAACAAATTGCACAAGTTCAAAATGTAGAAATACAAAAAGCTGTAATTAATGATAATAAAGTAACAGAAGCTATATCAGCTTTACAAGTATTAGGATATAATAAAAAGGATATTGAAAAAGCAATAGGTAAATTAGATAAAAAAGATATGACTGTAGAAGATATTATTAAAAAAGGTTTAACATTATTATCAATGTAGGAAAGGAATATTATAAAATTGAATGAACCATTGGCATTTCGCATGAGACCAAAAAAGCTTGAGCAATATGTTGGACAAGAACATGTACTTGGTAAAGATAAAATATTATATAGGACAATTAAGGCAGATCGCTTATCAAGCATAATATTGTTTGGACCCCCAGGTTGTGGAAAAACATCTCTAGCGAGAGTAATTAGCGAAACAACAAAGTATAAATTTAATAGAATAAATGCAACAACAGCAGGAGTAGCAGATATTAAAAGGGTGATTGAAGAAACTCAAAATTTTATGTTGAATCCTAATGGAAGAAGTATTTTATTTATAGATGAAATTCATCGCTTTAATAAATTACAGCAAGATACTTTGTTACCATATGTAGAAAATGGAACTATTATCTTAATTGGAGCTACTACTGAAAATCCATATTTCGAAGTTAACAAAGCTTTAATTTCTAGATCTATGGTTATTAAACTTGAGCCATTATCTGAAGAAAATATATATACAATACTAAAAAATGCTTTAAAAAGTAAAGATGGATTAGGAGAATATAATATTAGCATATCAGATAATACATTAAAAAAATTAGCATCTATTGCTGGGGGAGATGTTAGAACAGCATTAAATGGTCTAGAAATAGCGGTTTTGACGACCAAAATGAATGATAAAGGTGTTATTGAAATTACGGATGAAGTTATAAAAAATAGTGTTCAAAGTAAAAAAGCAATATTTGATAAAAATGGTGAAGTTCATTATGATAATATTAGTGCTTTTATAAAGTCAATGCGAGGTTCAGATCCTGATGCAGTTTTGTTTTATTTAGCAAGAGCAATTGCAGGAGGAGAAGATCCGATGTTTTTAGCGAGAAGAATTGTTATTTGTGCAGCGGAAGATGTTGGAATGGCAAATCCACAAGCACTTGTTATAGCAAATAGTGCAATGCAAGCTGTACATATGATAGGAATGCCTGAAGCAAGGATAATACTTGCAGAAGCGGCAGTATATGTTGCTAAATCAAAAAAATCAAATGCATCATATCTTGGAGTTGATAAGGCGTTGGCAGATGTTCAAAGTAGAGATACAGGAGAAGTTCCAATGCATATTAGAAATGCACCCGCAAAAGGTATGGAAGAATTAGGATATGCACAAGGATATTTATATCCACATGATTATCCAAACCATATGGTTGATCAACAATATCTTCCAGATAAAATGATTGGAACAGTTTATTATAAAGAAGATGAAACAGCAGAAAAAAATGAAAATTTTAATAAAATTTAAATAATTGGGAAACCTACTAAAAGTAGGTTTCTTTTTGATAGGAGCTGTTTTTATGACAAAAAAAGTTATTTTAGGAATTTTAGCGGGATTTGTAAGTGGATTATTTGCAACAGGTGGGGGAATGATATTAGTACCTGCATTCATATATTTTTTAAATATGGAAGATAAAAAAGCAAGAGGAACTTCAACATTGTGTATATTGGTAATGGTCATAACAAGTGGTTTCTTTTATTATAAAAATGATTATATAAATTGGAATGTTGGGATATTATGTGCATTAGGTGGAATGATACGGAGGTTTTTTGGGAGCAAAGGTATTAAAAAATGTTCCAGAAAAAATTTTAAAATTAATGTTCCTTGGATTTCTAATATATGCAGCTATACGAATGTTGATATAGGAGGAAAAATTGTTAGAAGTTTTAATAGGATTAGTTTCTGGTATTATAACAGGAACTGGAATGGGAGGAGGTACAATATTAATTACTTTACTTACACTGTTTAGTGGATTAGAGCAACATATAGCACAAGCAACGAACTTAGTTTTTTTTGTACCTACTTCTATAATAGCTATTTTTATGAATTTAAAAAATAAAAATGTTGATTTGAAATTATCGTTTGTAATTTCATTTTTTGGGATAATAGGGGCAATAATAGGAGCAAGTATTGCAATGAATGTCAATGTTCAAATATTAAAAAAATATTTTGGAATTTTTTTATCAATAATTGCCATTCATGAAATATATACCATAATTAAAGAGTATAGAAAAAGTAAGAAAAAGGAACACTAAATAAAGAAATGAAAAGGAGGTAGAACAATGAAATTTATAAAAGGTGTTATGATAGGTGGACTTATAACAACTGGAATGATAATGGCATATTCAGAGGCAAGTAATCAAACAAAAAGAAAAGTCAAAAGAACAGGAAGAAATATAATAAAAAAAATGGGGATGTGTTAATCTCCATTTTTTGATTATTAAGTTAATAGTTTTAAATCTATATTTTCAAATTCATATTTATTAGTTTCTGAGTTAAGTTTAAATCCAAATAAAACATTTTCTAGACTATCAGAATTTTGTCTTAAATCTGTAGTATAATATAATCTTATTTTATCTATGTTAACTTGATTAGTAACAATTTCTCTAAAAACTTCTGCCATATGATTATCATCTTCACAAACGAAGATTAGTTGAGGCATATTAGGAAAGTTGGAATCGCCTGGAACATAGTTATCGTAAAAGTCTTTATATAAACGCATTTTTTCTACTAATTTTGTTTTCCAATTTTCTTCGCGTCTAACAACTTCAAATAGAAAATGTATAGACTTTTGATTTTTAGTTAATTTAATGGCCCCGCCAGTTGCTTTGAAAAATTTTCCAGATAATTTTGCATTTATTCCAGGTTTTACTATATAACCATCAAATGCTTGAACTTTTCTTAAAAATGCTATTAAGACTTGATTTCCAGCAAGTCTTTTTTTAATCATAGCAACAGGTTTTGTATTATCTGAAGGTTGCCAACGACATTCAACTTCTTTTGAATTTAGTAGATATTTACCCATTTTTTCTAAGCAGTAAATTCTATAAATACCTTTACCTTCCTCTGAGTTAAAATAATATCTTGTTAAGATTTTTGATTTTACTAATTGTTCTAATTTATTATTAAGTTTATCTTGTGACTTTGGATTAATTCCTTTCCATGTAAGAAGTTGGAATAATTGTCTAGAAGTAATGAATTCAAATTCATTAACTAAATCTAAAATAGCAAAATGAATGTCATTAATATGTCCAATGTTAATTTTATGAACTATTTGATTCATAGAAACATAACCATCTTTACCATCGAAAGTTTTTATTTCTCCTTCTCTAATTGCAAAAGGAGATATTTTTGCTTTAATTTGATCATCATTTATCATTTTTTATTCCTCCTTAAAGTATAACTAATTTAACTTTTTTTCTTTCGGGGTCGATTTTTTTAATGTAAACGTCAACTTCTTCTCCATATTTTAGTCCTGTTTGATATTCCGCCATTCCAACAAGATTTGGAGTTAGTTCTATAAAAATTCCATTTTTATTTTTTTCTGTTTCTTTAATAATACCTTTTACTTTAGTTCCCTGTTCGAATTTGCTTGCATTTTCTTCCCATGAACCAAAAATTTCTTTATATGAAAGAATAACACGTCCATTTTCTTGGTTTATATCTTTTACTATGATATCGATTTTTTGTCCTAAATGAAGTCTTTCTGAAGGAGTTCTAATTCTAGCAACAGATAAATCCTCTATATGTGCTAACCCAACAATACCATTTTCTAGCTCTATAAAAGCACCATAGGGTTGAAAGCTTTTTACTGTTCCTGAAACTTTTTCTCCAATTTTTAAATTATTTACATTATTCATTAGTATTCTCCTTATAATTCATTAGTGTACACTTATATTATATAGTGTTTAACAATTTTTTTCAATGCTTTTTACTTCTTTTTGTGATAAATATCGCCATTCTCCTAATTTTAAGTTTGTTACATCAAGAGATCCAATTTTACTTCTATGCAAAGCTATAACTTTTTTATCAATTGCATTACACATTTTTCTAACTTGTCTATTTTTACCTTCATGTATTTTTATTTCTATTTTAGAGATATTTTTATTTTTATCAATTTTTAAAATGCGAACTTTGGCTGGCTTAGTAATGTATATTTTTCCGTTATCATTTATGTTTACACCTTTTTTTAATTGTTCAATATCATTTTGAGATATTAAACCTTTTAAGGTAACATTATATGTTTTTTCGATTTCATGTTTTGGATGAGTAATATGAAATATGAAATCGCCATCATTACTTAGGATTAGTGCTCCAGAAGTATACATATCCAATCTTCCAACAGGTACTATACGTTCTTTTATTTTAACTAAATCTAAAACTGTATCTCTAGAAAATTGATCTTTGACTGTTGTGACATATCCTATAGGTTTGTTTAACAAAATATAAACTTTTCTAGAATAGGGAAGTAGAGGCATTCCATTGTAGATAACTTTGTCTGATTCTGGATTTACTTTTATTCCTAATTCAGTCACTTTTTTTCCATTTACAGTTACTGTACCATTTAAGATTAATTCCTCACATTTTCTTCTTGATGCAATTCCACAATCTGCCATAAATTTTTGTAATCGAATTTCTTTCATTGATAACTCCTTAATTTAATTTCTTTTCAATTAAATCTTTAAAATAGGAAGGAAGCTTTGCTTCCAAAAACATTTCCTTACCTGTAATAGGGTGCTTAAATTTAAGACTTTTTGCATGAAGACATTGTCCTTTTATATTCCATTCGTTTTTTCCATTAGAATATACTTCATCACCAATTATAGGATATTTAATTTGTGCTAGATGCACACGGATTTGATGTGTTCTACCAGTTTCAATCTTAACCTCTAATAAAGTACAGTTTGAATTGAAAAAGCGCTTAAGAACTTTAAAGTGGGTAATAGCAGTTTTGCCTTCTCTAGATACTGCCATTTTTTTTCTATCTTTAGTACTTCTAGAAATTGGCATATTTATTGTAGCTTCATTTTCTTTAACAATACCTCTCACCAAAGCTATATAAGTTTTTTCAATTTCATGATTTTTAATTTGCTCACTTAAATTTATATGTGCTTTGTCATTTTTTGCTACAACTAAAATACCAGAAGTGTCTTTGTCAATTCTGTGAACAATACCAGGTCTAATTTCTCCGCCAATTCCAGATAGTGAATCTTTACATATAGCCATTAAAGCATTTACAAGTGTTCCATCAGGGTTACCGTTTGCAGGGTGAACAACTAACCCTTTTGGTTTATTTACAACAATAATATCATTATCTTCATAAATAACTTCAACTGGAATATTTTGTGCTTTAAGTTCAATTTCCTTAGGTTTTTCTTCTTTTAAAGATATAACATCTCCTTGTTGAACTTTATAAGAAGATTTTGTTTTTTTATTATTTACTAATATTAATTGATTTTCTATCATTTTTTGAATAATAGATCGAGATAAATCTGGTTCTATATTAGCAAGGTAACTATCTATTCTTTTATTAAAATTATCTTTTACAACAAATTGTTTCAAGCTTAATTCTCCTTATTTATATTATTTTTTTCATTTTTTTCATCTTTTTCATCTTTTTCTTTATCAGTTTTAGAGTTTTCCTCTAACTTAACACTCTTTTTATTTTTATTAGATTTCATTTCATTCATAGTAAAAGAGGTGAAGATGATTATAAAAGAAATCCATCCTAATATAACAAAAATATCAGCTATATTTAAAACAGGGAGTGCCTTAAAGTCAATAAATTCTACAACAAAACCTCTAAAAATTCTATCTAAGGTATTACTAATGCCACCACCAATTATTAATGATAAGACTATTCTAAGTTTTGTATCTATGAATTCATTTTGAGTTGTAATAAATTTTATTAAAACAGAAATTACAACTAAATTTGTTAATACATAAGAAAGAGTAGAATTAAAACCAATTCCATATGATCCACTGGTATTTTCAGCTATGTGAAAATTTAAAAAGTCATGTATAACATCCATATAATTTATTTTTATAGCTATAAATTTTGTTACCTGGTCTATTATTATAATAGCAAGTATAATTAGTGCCACAATAATATATGTTTTTTTCAATACTTTTGGATTAGTTTTTTTTATCAATTCAATATCATCATCCATTTTATAACTCCTTTTCATTAATTTTTAATAATTTAATCTTTCATAAATAATAAAATAATCATCAGAATAAAGTTCTTCATATTTATTTTTTTGTGCCTTTTGAATAATCATATTTATTTTTGAATCTTTAGAAAGTATTATATGAGTTATTCCATATTTCTCAAATACATCTTCATAAAAGACACCAATGTTTGATGAATCTATAAAATCTGAAAATATATCTTCGTCATCACTTTCAAGTTCCGGATTGAATTCTGGAGAATATAAATCTGCTCTGGAATCTATAAACACAGGAATTCCACGGAAAAGCATATAACTACCATAGTTATATTCGTTGTAGAATTTTGTTTTACTTAAATCTATATTTTCTAAAATATAATCACATGCTTGAACTGGATAAAATGATTCATCTATTAATGTTTCACCAAGTCTATCTTTAATTTGATAAAAACTTAACAATGAGGTCAAAATAATCATTACTATTATGGTTATTATATCTGTAAAGAAAATGGTAAAACTTTTAACTCCATCTTTAAAATAAATTGATATGAAGTTAGTTATTAGTTTTGCAAGTATTATTGAGCCTATTAAAGCATACATAGAAGACTGCCTTCTAGAAAATAGCATTAAATAGACTAGACCACTTAACATTAACAAATCAGATAACTGAATTTTTGTTTTTGTAAATATTAATAAAGCTAATATTAGGACAATAGAAACTATAATTGCTTTTTCGTCTGATAAAGTCATTGGTAGATGTTCATTTATATTTTGAGTAGTATTACCTTCCATAGTTTTAACAAGATAAGTAAAAGGGGTAGTACCAATAGGGGTTAAAAATCCAACCAAAATACAAATAATCATAATTACTATTAACCATTTTGTTGCTGGCTTAGATACTATAATCAATTTATAGGGAGTCTTGTTTTCTTTTTCACGATGTTCTTTTAGTTTTTTTACTTTTTCTTCTATATTATTTAAAGTTTTTTTATATTCTAATAATTTTTTTTGTTTTTTAGGATTTTTTTCTAATTTTTTTACTTTCTTTTTTAGTCTAAAGATATCAAATTTGCGATAAATAGCTATATCTTTTAGTTTTGATATAAAATATTCTGCAATATATGGTAAGAAAAGTACAAATAAAAACAACCATACTGCACAATGTAAATTTGCAATTAATAATGAAATTAAAATTAACCCTAAGGAATAACGTTTTTTAGTTTTTTTTAAAAACATTTCTATACAATATACTGCTAAAGTAAATAAAATAAATGTAACCAGTTGAGCTCTAGCGGTTATATATCCAGATAGTAAATAAATAGCTCCAATTGTTGTTAAAAATGGAACAATGTAATTTTTTGATAGCTTTGAAGTTACGTAATATAGTATAATACCTAAGATGCAAGATAATATACAAGTTGCAACATGAATTCCTTCAAAACCTGAAAAAGAATAAATGAAATAGGACAATAAATCGTAAAGCCAGTGAGGGTATGTATATGATAAATCAGAGTGCCATGAAAAATGATCCATCATATCAATTCCATTTTTATATATTAGTTCACCAATCTTAACAGTATAAAAAGTATCATTTTGTAAACCTATGGGTGTTACAGTAACACAAAAAACAGCTATTAATATTATAGCTATTCCTATAAATAAATATTTTTTAAAAGATTGATTTTTTGTAAATGAAAGTATTTTAATCATTAAGAACTCCTTTTATAATTTTTTTCGATTATATCAGATATTATAAAAAAAAGCTAGTAAATAGAAAAAACACGGCTATTTATTTTTTTGCCGTGTTTTTTATTTAATATTTATATTAAACAGCTTTTTGATTTTCCTCTGAATTAACTTCAGAATTTTCTTCATCATTTTCGTTGATTAATTCAAGGCTTCCTACAGATACTTCATAGGCAATTCTTGTTTCAACTGTACCATCTTCAAATTTCTTTTCATAAGTTCTAGATTGAACTCTACCTACTATTCTAACTTGAACACCCACTTCAATGTTTTGGCAGAATCTAGCATTTCTTCCCCAAGCTATACAAGGTATATAATCAGACTTATTATAAGCTCTGTTAACTGCTAGTAATAAATCAGCTATTTCTCTTCCAAAAGGTGTTTGTCTGTAAATAGGTTTTTTGCAAATGTAACCGGTTAAAACAACTTCATTTGTTACAATTTCTTTTTTTACTATGTCATTTTCTTCATCTTCATCATCTTTTACTTCTATAATGTCTTTTGCAAAAACAGTTAATATTAATCTGTTTTTTTGTTGATCATAACTATTATATGATCTAAATTGACCTTTGATAAATAATCTTTTTCCTTCTTCTAACATATCATCAGTAATAAGTCTTTCAGAAACTGTTACTGGTATAACATCAGAATTTCCACTAAGACGTGGAATAGATAAACTAAATACATAAAATCTTTCTCCATAGATTTCATGGCTAAATTTTTTTTCTCCTGTAACTTTTCCAACTAATGTTAAATAGTTGTTTTCTAAATAATTTGTATCCAACATACTTTCCTCCTAAATTTATATAAATTTTATCAAATGTACATTTTCCTTGTGCTTCTCGTGTTTCTACAAATATTATTATACACTATTTTTTTGGATTTGTCTACATAAAAAGTTGATTTTTTCCAAAAAAGTAAAGTTTTTACAGTGGTTTATAGATTATTTTTATAATATATTGAAGTAAAATTTTATATAAGTTAAAATTATTTGTGTTTTTTGTTTTAATACTTTTTTCTTCCATTTCCTGAATTTGATTATTTTTTTTTATTATATTTTGTTGCAGTGATAGGACAAATCCATTTTCAGAAATACTTGATACTGTGACAGTTGATTTTTGATTAAGGCCAAAGGTAATAATTGTACATTTTTTACTAGATGAAGGTGGGGCATGCATGTTAAAATCACTATTCATAACTAGATAGGTTGCATTTTCACAAATTTTATTTAGGTAAAGAGTTTGTATATTAGTACAATTCAAATCTTTACAAAAAATTAATGTTTCAAAGGTAATATTTCTAATATTTTCTAAATTATTTTCATTAACTTCAATAAGCGATATGGATTTTGATATATCTTTACTAGAAAATGCTTTTCGTATATTTTTAAAATCTCTATCATTTGCAACAATACCAACAAAAGACATAAAATTCCCCTTAAATTATATTCTTAATGATAGTATTAACAAAAATAGAAAAGATATACAATTTTATTGTTTAACTTGTTCATTTACAGTATTATTTGTAGATACATTAGTAGATGTAGAAACCACATTTTCTGGACCTTTTTTGACATTTTTTGATATACAAAACAGAGCTACAACAGTTAAAACAGAAACGACATAAGCGTAAATTTTTTCTTTATTTAATACAAATAGCATAATACCCTCCTCTTTATTAGTTTATTTATATGAAAGAAGAGTAAAAGATATGAATAAATATAAGATGTAACTTTTGACAAAATTCTACATACTATATAGTATACAGCGCAAAATTGCGTAATAAAGAAAGGAAGATTAATATGGAATATGAAGAAAAAAAAACTGTTAGATGTCCAGAAATAGATATAGATGGAAATATTTCAGGAGGAAGAGAATTTGATTTAGATATAACAATACCTGTTGATGATAGAGATTTCATATATGGAATTGTAAAAAATAGTTTTAAAGAGCCAATAAAGAATGCAGCTGTAAAATTAGTTGAAGTTGTTTGTGAAGAAGGAAAAAAAGAACGTAAACCAATAGGTCATACATTTACTGACAGAGAGGGAGAATTTGTATTTGGTCCATTATGTCCTGATAAAAAATATGCTGTACAAATTTGGGCAAACCAAACAAAAAATATAAAAATATGTGCAAAATGTAACAGAGAAGGTTTTTGCTTAAAAGGTAGTAAACAAGATAGATGTGAATGTGTAGCTAAATCTGCTAAATAAATAAAAAAGGAAGCCAAAAATGTTGGCTTCTTTTTTAATAAAATTTAACATACAAAACTAAAAAAGTATTTATTTAAAAAACTAAAATTAAAAAAAATAAAGTTAAAGAACTATAAAAGTATATATAAAAGACTTTACAAAATTAACTAAATGTGGTAGAATATCAATGTTTTAGAAATAGAAATAACTATTTTTAAATCTCTACTCACTCTAAAAGAAGTGGGTTATTATCCAAAGGGAGGTGAAAATAATGAATAAATACGAGAGTATAATCATTGTTAATCCAAATATAGAAGAAGCTACTCTTAAAGAGTTAGAAGATAAGTTCACAGGATTAATTAATGAAAATGGAAAAGTAGAATCTGTTGAAAATATGGGTAAAAAAAGATTAGCTTATGAAATTAAAAAGAATAAAGAAGGAATATATATGTTATTTAACTTCGAAGCTAAACCAGATTCTATAGCTGAACTTGAGAGAGTTTACAGAATTACTGATGAAATTATGAAATTCATCGTTGTAAAAAAAGAAGATTAAGAGAAAAAGGGGCTTTAATTAAAGTAAGAAAGGTGATATAAAATGAACAAAGTAGTTTTAATGGGAAGACTTACAAGAGATCCAGAAGTAAGATATACACAAACAAATAATACATTAGTTGCTTCATTTAGCTTAGCAGTTAATAGAAGATTTGCTAATCAAAATGGAGAAAGACAAGCAGATTTTATTAATGTTGTAGCATGGAGTAAAACAGGTGAATTTTGTAGTAAATACTTTAAGAAAGGTCAACAAGTAGGAATAATTGGAAGAATCCAAACAAGAAACTGGGATGATGATCAAGGTGTAAAACACTATGTAACAGAAGTTGTCGCAGAAGAAGCTTATTTTGCAGATAGCAAAAGAGAAGCTGATAATTCTATGGGAGGAACATTCGAAGACACATTTGGAACAACAGCTTTAGGAAATAATAATAACAGTAGTGATGATTTTGATGTATCTTCAGATGATGACCTACCATTCTAGTCTTTGAAGGGAGGAAATATTGAAATGGCTGATAAAAAACAAAATAAAAGAAATAAAAACTATGATGATGATTATAATCCAAGATTTAGAAAACAAAGAAAAAAAGTATGCATATTATGTAGTGACAAAAACTTTGAATTAGATTATAAGAATGCAGATCAATTAAAAAAGTTTATTAATGAAAAAGGTAAAATCTTACCTAGAAGAACAACAGGGGCTTGTGCTAAACATCAAAGAGATATTACATTAGCAGTAAAAAGAGCTAGACATATAGCTATTTTACCTTATACACAACAATAAAAAAAGTGTTGATATAGTCAACACTTTTTTTTTAGAAATGAAATTTAAATTTAAACTACAAAACATTTACAATTTAATAGTAGTGTGCTATAATTCAACTATATGAACAATAAAAAATGAGGTGGATTATGAATCAGATTTTAAATGTTGATGATATAAATACTAAAAAACCAAATAAAAAAGAAAAAAAGAAAAAACAGAAAGAAAAAAGGAATAATAACAATTATAGTAATTATGATAATTATGCAATGAGTGGTAGTCGACATAGAAATAGTGCTATTGAAATAATAAAAATTGTTAAATTTTTTGCAATAGCTTTAATAATATTTGGAATTTTTAATATAGGTACAGCTTCATATGGAATAGTAAAAGGAAAACAACAAAAAGAGAATGCACCAGTAAAACCAACAATTGAAGCAGAAGTATCGCAAAGCTCACCTAATAAAGTAGATATTAAAGTAAGCGGTAAAAATACAATAAATGAATTGGTTTATAGTTGGAATAAAAAAGAAGAAGTAAAGGTAAATGGAAATAATAGGACAGAGTTTACCGAAACAATAATATTGCCAGCTGGAGATAATACACTTGATATTAGAGTTACAGATTCTATGGGACAAGTGCAAACAGCTACAAAGACATTTAGTAGAGAAGCTTTAATAGATATCGATGTTATAAATGCTTCACCAAAAGTAAAGATAACTTTAGCAGGAAAAGATCAAGTTCAAATTCAGTCTATGACATATCGTTGGAATGACGAACAAGCGACAACACTTGAAGTTAATGCCCCAACATTTGAAAAGGAAATAGATGTACCTCAAGGAGAAAACACGTTAAAAATAGAGGCTGTTGATATCAATGGAAATGTTGAAACATTTGAACAGGAAATAAATGGTGAAGAGCAACCTGAATCAGCAGAAAGTAGTGAAAGTACTGGTAGTGAAGGTACTGGTAGTGAAGGTACTGGTAGTGAAGGTACTGGTAGTGAGCCACAAGTAGTAGTAACACGAGACGAAAATGCGTTTATAATAGATGCATCAGATCAAGTAGGAATAGTAAGAGTTGAATTTGTTATAAATGAATCAATATCTAAGTTTAAAGAAGTAGATAATCAAAAAAAATTCCATGATACCTATCCACTACAAGAAGGTGAAAATAAGATTGAAGTAACAGTATATAATGCTAATGGACAAACTGGTACATTTAGAGCTCGTTTAAAGAAATAAACCGGAAAGGGGATACTAATGATTAATGAGATATATATTATTGATGATGATGATTCTTCAATAGTTATCTTTCAAGAGTTATTTAAGAATGATAAAGATTATAAGTTTATCAGTGTAAAGACGCAAGATATTGATGTGGCACTAAAGAATATTCCATCATTGATTGTAATTAATGAAGATGCTATAGATAGAAATGTTGTCGAACTATGTAGAAAAATAAGACGAGATGAAGATAACCAGATAACACCAGTTATAGTAGTATCTTCAAAAAGCAGTAGAGAACATAGAATACAGATTTTGGAGGAATCAATTGAATATTTTATAAAAAAACCAGTTGATGAAAAATATTTATATTATACAGTAAAAAATCTTGGAAGATTATTAGCAATAAACAGAAGAATAAGTCCTTTGACAGGATTGCCTGGAAATGTACAAATACATGCTGAATTAAAGAAAAGAATTTCAAGACAAGAACATTTTTCAGTTTTATATTTCGATTTAGATAATTTTAAAGCATATAATGACGTATATGGATTTTTGAAAGGAGATCAAATTATTGAGTTTACAGCAAATATCATAGTGAAGAATGTACATGAAGAAGAAGGTGATACATTTGTTGGACACATAGGTGGAGATGATTTTGTAGCGATTGTACCAACACTATATGCGGAAAGATTATGCCAAAAAATTTTAGCAGAATTTGATTCACAAGTAGGTAGGTTTTTTACAGATAGAGATTTAGAGAAAGGATATATAGAAGTAGCAAATCGTAAAGGAATTATAGAGCAATTTCCATTGACTTCTTTATCAATAGGGCTTGTTGTAGGTGAAGTTGGAAGATTTTCAAATATACTTGAAATTGGTGAAGTTGGTGCACAAGTTAAGCACGCAGCAAAATCAGTAATGGGAAGTAGTTATGCAGTAGATAGAAGAAGATCTTAATCATAATAAGGGTCCCTTTCTAATATTTATATATTAGGAGGGGACTTTTGTGTTGTTTAAAAAGTTAGAAATGATAGTTGTCGCACTTATTGTAAGTGTTACAATGATTTCTTTAAAAGCTAATGAAAATATAAAACAAGAGAAAAATGAAATTACTCAAGAAACAACCGCGACACCTGTATCAGGGAAAGTTGTAATTTTAGATGCTGGTCATGGTGGTGAAGACGGTGGAGCTGTAAGTAGTAATGGTATAAGTGAAGCGGAGATAAATTTACAGATTACATTAAAAGTACAACAACTATTGGAACAAAATGGAACAACAGTATTATTAACACGTTCAGATGAAAATGCAATATATGATTTAAATTCAAAAACTTTAAGGCAAAAGAAAGTATCAGATATAAAAAATAGGACTCAAATAGGTAATAATAGTTCAGCAGATATTTTTGTTTCAATTCATCTTAATAAAATACCGCAGCAGCAATATTATGGATGGCAATGTTTCTATAAAGATAAAAATGAACAAAGTGAAAAATTAGCGAAATGTATTCAAAACAATTTAAATCAAGCAATTCAAAAAGAAAATAAAAGACTAGCTATGAAAATAAATGATATTTATATTGTAAAAAAAGTAGAAATACCAATAAGTATAGTTGAGTGTGGATTTCTATCAAATCCACAAGAAGAACAAGAATTACAGCAAGATGAATATCAAGAAAAATTGGCATGGGGAATATATACAGGAATTTGTGAATATTTTGAAGAATAAGATTGTATAAAAATTCCACAATTTGCAAATAATATGTGTAAAACATAATTGCAAGGAGTGGAATTTTTTGAAAGTAAATAAAATTTTGCAAATTAGTGGCACAATGTTAACAAAGGAACAGTTACAAAAACATTTAGAAAAAATTGCTTCAGAACAAAATATAACTATTAAATCACAAAAAGAAACATATCCGGTACCACATATGTTAGAAAATTTTAAAATGATACAAGAAGTATATCAAGTTTTAAATGAACATTTAAAACTTGGAATTACAATACATCCAGCTGGTGAATGGATTTTAGATAATTTATATGCAATTGAAGAAACTGTTAAAATGATTCAGAGAGAATTAACATTAAAGAAATATATAAATTTCCCTGGAATAATAAATGGAAATTATGCAGGATTTGCAAGAGTATATGTACTAGCTAGTGAAATTATTGCATATACAGATAATGATATAAAACGAGAGAATTTAGAAGAATATTTAATTAGTTATCAAAATAAAAAAACTTTAAGTATGGACGAAATATGGAATATAGGAATTTTTCTTCAAATAGCAGTAATAGAAAATATAGCTCAAATTTGTAAATCAATTTATGCTAGTCAAATGCAGAAACTAAAAGCAGAAAATATAGTAGAGAGAATTGTTGAAAATAAAGAAAAGCAACTCAAAGAACCTTTGAAAAAAATAGAAGGTTTTGAAGAAATAGTTTATCCTAATACTCGTTATTCATTTATAGAATATATGTCTTTTATTTTGAAACGTTATGGAAAAAAAGGATATAGTTTTTTAAGAGTTTTAGAGGAAACTGTTGAGATGACAGGAACTACAATTTCAGATGTAATAAAAAAAGAGCATTTTGATATAGCAATGAAAAAAGTACTGATGGGAAACGGAATTACAAGTATTAAAGAGCTTCAAAGATTAAATTTTCTAGATATGTTTGAGAGAATAAATGGAGTAGAAGATTTATTAAAGCAAGATCCAGCAGGTATATACGAATTTATGGACTACAAAACAAAAGAATATTACAGAACAAAAATAAAAGAAATTGCAAATACAACAAGGATTTCTGAAATATATATTACGAAAAAAATAATAGAATTAGCAAAACAAAAAGATATTTTTTTAAAAGAAGCACATATAGGCTACTATATTATAGGAAATGGAATAAATGATTTATATGATGCATTAGGATATAAGAATAGTAGAAAAATGAAAATAAGAAATAAAGTAAAATTTTATATTTTTAGCATTATAAGTTTAAGCAGTATATTATCGTTGGTTACAACTCTTTCATTAAAAGTCCATCAAATAAATTTTGGATTATTTTTAATAGGTTTTCTGATATTCTTTATTCCAGCTTCCGAAATTGTAATACAGTTGATTCAATGGATGTTGGGAAAATTTGTAAAGCCTAAAATGATTCCAAAACTAGATATGCAAAAAGGAATCCCTGAAGAATATGCAACAATGGTAGTAATACCTACTATATTAAATAGTAGTAAAAAAACTAAACAATTAATAAAAAAGTTAGAAGTTTTTTATCTAGCAAATAAGTCAAAAAATATATATTTTACATTGCTTGGAGATTGTACTGAAAGTAAAAATAAACAAATGCCATTTGATGAAGATATAATAAAAACAGGAAAAGAAACAATTCAAAAATTAAATGAAAAATATAAAGTAAAAGAAAACGAATTTCCAATATTTAATTTTATTTATAGGAAAAGAAAATGGAATGAGAAACAAGGAAAGTACTTAGGTTGGGAACGAAAAAGAGGGATGTTATATCAATTAAATGAGTTTTTATTAGGAAAGGAACAAGAAGATTTCCAAGTAAATACATTAGAAGGAAATGTACCTAAAATAAAATATATAATAACACTTGATGCAGATACAGATTTAGTATTAAATTCTGCATTTGAACTAGTTGGAGCTATGACACATATATTAAACTTACCAGTTATTGATGAACGAACAAATACTGTTATAGATGGTTATGGATTAATACAACCAAGGGTTGGAGTTAATTTAGAAATAAGCAATAAGAATTTATTTACAAAAATATTTGCGGGAGCAGGAGGAATTGATTTATATACAAATGCTATATCAGATATGTATCAAGATAATTTTGAAGAAGGGATTTTTACTGGAAAAGGAATTTATGATTTACAAGTATTTCAGAGAGTAATGAAAAATAAAATTCCTGAAAACACAGTCTTAAGTCACGATTTATTAGAAGGAAGCTATGTAAGAACTGGATTAGCAACAGATATAGTAATTATGGATGGATATCCTGAAAAATACAATAGTTTTATGAGTAGACTGTCACGATGGATACGTGGTGATTGGCAGATTTTAAAATGGTTAAAAAGAAAAAGTTCTTTAAATATGTTATCTAAATATAAAATATTTGATAATCTCAGAAGAAGTATTTTTGAAATAAGTATAATGATTGGATATATTTTTTTGCTTATAATAAATATTTTCTACAAAAAGATAACATTTGGATTTTCAATAGGGCTAACTATTATTGTAATTTTACCTTTTATATTAGAATTACTAAATTTAATAATCTTTAAAAAACAAGGTGAGCAAAAGCAGAAAACTTTCACTCCACAAATTTCAGGTGTAAAAGGAGCTTTTTTTAGAGCTGTAATAACATTTGGTTGTTTGCCATATAAAGCATATACATCAATTAAGGCAATAACAAAGACTTTATATAGAGTATGTATAACACATAAAAATATGCTAGAATGGACAACTTCAGAAGAAGCGGAAAGACAAGCAAAAACCGACATTTGGTCATACTTAAATCAAATGTGGTTTAATTTGCTATCAGGTGTAATTGCAATTACAATAGGAGTATATAGAATTAACGCATTTTCATTAATTTCTGGCATTATTTGGGTTTTAACCCCTATTTTAATGTGCTATATAAGTCGTGAAGAAACAGAATTAAAACCTGTACAAAAAATAACAGAAGAAGACCAGAAATATATTTTTGAAATAGGGAAAAAAACATGGAGTTTTTTTGAAAAATTTTTAAATAAGAGAAATAATTATTTAATACCAGACAATTATCAAGAAGATAGAAAAGAGGTAATAATCCCAAGGACATCATCAACAAATATAGGACTTTCAATGTTAGCAGTTATTGCTGCATATGACTTAAAATATATAAATTTAGAAAGATGTATGGATTTATTAAATAATATAATAACAACAATAAGTGAACTTCCAAAATGGAATGGGCATCTATATAACTGGTATGAGATTAGAAAAAAAGAGCCACTAATTCCAAGATATATATCCACAGTAGATAGTGGGAATTTTGTAGGGTATTTATATGTTACAAAGAGCTTTTTAATAGAAATATTAAAAAACACGAAAGAGAAAGAAAGACCTAATATTAATAATAATCAAATTAAAAATCAAATAGAAATAGTGGGAAATATGATAGAGGAAACTAATTTTTCTTTGTTATATCATAAAGAGCATCAAATTTTTTCAATTGGATTTAATATTGAAGAAAATAAATTGACAGATTCATATTATGATTTATTGGCTTCAGAAGCAAGACAGGCAAGCTTAGTAGCTATAGCTAAAAAAGATGTACCTGTAAAACATTGGAGCAGTTTAAGTAGAACATTAACTACAGTTGGGAAGTATAAAGGACTGATTTCATGGTCTGGAACAGCTTTTGAGTATTTAATGCCTAACATAAATATGAAAAATTATAAAGGTAGCTTGCTTGATGAATCTTGTAAATTTATGTTAATGAATCAGATGGAGTATACTAAAAAATTAAACATACCTTGGGGAATTTCAGAAGCTGCTTTTAATGTTAAAGATTTACACTCGAACTATCAATACAAAGCATTTGGAATTCCATGGTTGGGTTTAAAAAGAGGATTAGCAGATGAAATGGTAGTTAGTTCTTATGGAAGCATATTAGCAATTAACGAAATTCCTAAAGATGTTGTAAAAAACTTAAAAGTACTTGATGAACAAGGAATGTATAATAAATATGGTTTTTATGAAGCGATTGATTATACACCTGAAAGAGTAGAAAAAGGAAAAAGAGCAAGTGTTGTAAAAACATATATGGCACATCATCAAGCGTTAATTTTGTTATCCATAAACAACTTTTTTAATAATAATATTTTTCAAAAAAGATTTTCTGACAATCCAGAGATTGAGGCAGTAAACATATTACTGCAAGAACGTATACCAGAAAAAGTGATTATAACTAAAGAGAATAAAGAAAAAGTAGAAAAACCAAAATATTTTGATTACGAAAATTATACCAAACAAACATATAGAAAAATAGATACAAGAATAGTTAAAGGTAATGTAATATCAAATGAAGATTATACAGTAGCTATGAATCAATATGGAATGGGTTTTAGCAAATATAAAGATATATATATTAATAGATTTAAAGAAACTAAACCTTATAACCAAGGAATACAATTTTATATAAAAAATATTAAATCAAAATCAATTTGGAATATGTCATATGAAAAAGATGAAGAAAGTCAATACAAAGTTTCTTTTATGCCAGATAAAAATGAAATAGAAAAAATAAATGGAAGTATAAAAAGCAAGATTGAAAGCATAGTAGTTCCTAATGAACCAGTTGAAATAAGAAGACTTTCTTTAGAAAATATAGGTAATGATGAAGAGGTTTTAGAGATAACATCGTTTTTTGAACCAATATTATCAGATAAATTTCAAGACTATGCACATCAGGCTTTTAATAATCTTTTTTTGAATTTTAATTTTAATAACGAAACAGATAGTATTGAAATTAGAAGAAAAAGCTTATATTTGAAAACAAGTCTATATACTGAAGATGAATCTATCGGAGATGTTGAATATGAAATAGATAAAGAAAAATTTTTAGGAAGAGGAAATTTAGGAATCCCTAAAATGATAAAAAATTCTATACCTTTTTCAAAACATATAGGAATTGTTACTGATCCAATTGTGGCTTTAAAGAAAACGGTAAAAGTACCAGTAGGTAAAAAAGTAAAAATAAATTTAATCATATCTGTCGGGGAAAATGAGGAAATCGTTAAAGAAAATTTAATAAAATATCAATCACAAGAAAATATAAAATTAGCTTTTGATTTATCTAAAGTTAGAGTAGAAGAAGAGAGTAGATATTTGGGAATAAAAGGTAGAGATATAGAGTTATATCAAAAACTAATGACTTATATAGTTTTTGACAACCCTATTAGATCTATCAATATAAAAAAACTTCCAAAAGATAGATATCAGAAACAAGAAATATGGAAATATGGAATATCAGGAGACTTACCTATATTACTTGTAAAAATAAAAGATGTAAATGATAGTTATGTGATAAAGGAAGCTTTAAAAGCATATGAATATTTGAAAATTAAAAATATAGAAACAGAATTAGTTATAATTGATGAAGAAAAACATAGTTATGAAAATTATGTAAAAGAAGAAATAGAAACAGAAATTTTAAATAACCATATGGGATTTATGAAAAATATAAAGGGAGGAATTTTTCATATTTCAAAAGAGGAAGTTAGTAGAGAAGATGTATCATTAATTGAATTTCTAGCAACAGTAGTTATAGATAGTAGTGTTGGTGGAATTGAAAATAATTTAAGAGAAAATGAAGAAAGATATTTGGAACAATATAAATTAATTAGTGATGAACCGAAAAAACCAGGGGTTGTTATAGAAGAAAATGAAGATATAGATATTTTAAGTAACAAGGAAAATTTAAAATATTATAATGAATATGGAGGATTTTCAGAAGATGGGAAACAATATTTAATAAGAACAAATAAAGAAAATAGATTGCCAACAGTATGGTCACATATTATGGCAAATGAAAAGTTTGGAACTGTTATAACAGAAAATATGGGTGGATATACTTGGTATAAAAATTGTAGATTAAATAGAGTAAGTACATGGCACAATGACGCAACATTAGACATACCTTCAGAGATAATTTTTATAAAAGATGAAGAAAGTAAAACAAGTTGGTCTATTGGTCAAAATCCAAAACCTGATCAAAATAACTATAATGTTATATATGGATTTGGTTTTGCAAAATATATTCATAAAAGTATGGGAGTAGAACAAGATCTAGAAGTTTTTGTTCCAAGAAATGACAGCGTTAAAGTTGGAATATTAAAGCTTAAAAATACTACCTTGCATAAGAAAAAATTTAAGATTATACAATATATAGATTTAACAATGGGAGAAGATGAGATAAATACAAAAGGAAATTTAATTGTTAGATATGATAGAAATAATAATATTCTATATTCTAAAAAATTAGTTCAAGATAGTTTACAAGATAATATTATTTATACAACAAGTAGTGAGATAGTTAATTCTTATACTGGTGATAAAAGAGATTTTTTAGGAAATGGAGGATTAAAAAATCCTGATGGTTTAATTAAAGTTGAATTAAATAATAATAATGGAATAGGAAAAGAAGCTTGTTTGGCATATGAAATAGATATTGAACTTGATAGTCTTTCTCAAAAAGAAATATCTTTAGTTTTAGGAGCGGAAGAGACAGTAATAGATAGTAAAAATATAGCATACAAATATAGGAAAATTGAAAAATGTAAAGAAGAACTAAAAAATGTTAAACAATATTGGAAAGATTTATTAGGTAGATTACAAGTAGATACTCCATTAGAATCATTAAATATTTTTCTAAATGGATGGACTTTGTATCAAACAATTACCAGTAGAATTGTTGCTAGAAGTGGGTTTTACCAGTCAGGCGGAGCATATGGATTTAGAGATCAGTTACAAGATACTTTATGTTTAAAATTTATTGAGCCTAAAATGTTGGAAAAACAAATATACAAGCATGCTGCACATCAATTCATAGAAGGAGATGTTGAGCATTGGTGGCATGAAAGTGAAAATAAAGGAATTAGAACTAAGTTTTCAGATGATTTACTATGGTTAGTATATGCAGTATGTGAATATATTGAATTTTCTGGAGATTTTAGTATTCTAAAAAAGGAAATCAACTATTTACAGGGAGAAAAACTGCCAGAAAACATTGATGAAAAATATGATGTATATTTGCCTTCTTCAGAAATAGGTACTTTATATGAACATTGTATAAAGGCAATAGAGAGAAGTCTCGATTTTGGAGAGAATGGACTCCCTAAAATAGGAAGTGGGGATTGGAATGATGGTTTTAATAAAATAGGAAACAAAGGAAAAGGAGAAAGTGTTTGGTTAGGATTTTTTCTATATACCATTTTGACGAGATTTATTCCAATATGTGAACAACAGGGAGATGTTAAATTAGCAGAAAAGTATAAAAAGATACAAGTAGAATTGAAAAGATCTTTGAATGGAAATGCATGGGATGGCAGATGGTATAGAAGGGCATATATGGATAATGGACAAGTTCTTGGAAGCATGGAAAATGATGAGTGTAAAATAGACAGTATTGCTCAAAGTTGGAGTGTTATTTCAAACGCAGGAGATAATGACAAAAAATATATATCAATGGAAAGTTTGGAAAATCATTTAATAGACAGAGAAAATGGGATTATTAAATTATTGGATCCACCGTTTGAAAAAGGAAAAATTGATCCAGGATATATAAAATCATATCTTCCAGGGGTAAGAGAAAATGGAGGACAATACACACATTCCGCAATATGGGTAGTAATAGCTGAAAGTATTTTAGGATTTGGAGATAAGGCAGTGGAATTATATAGAATGATTAATCCAATTGAACATGCAAGAACAAAAGAAGCAGCTCAAAAATATAAAGTTGAGCCATATGTAATAGCTGCTGATATTTATGGTAATAAAAATTTAGCAGGTAGAGGTGGTTGGACATGGTATACAGGTTCAAGTAGTTGGTATTATAAGGCAGGTATTCAACATATACTTGGACTTAAAATTGAAAAAGGTATCATGAGTTTTTCACCATGTATACCTAAAGACTGGAAACAATATAAAATAAAATATAAGTGGAAAAAGAGCATATATAATATAAAAGTGGAAAATCCTGAAGGAAAAAACAATGGAGTTAAAAAGGTTTATTTAAATAATAAAGCTGTAGAAAATGCAATAAAGCTAGAAGGAGAAGGAAAAATTTATAATGTAAAAATAATTTTATAATATTACATTCATATTACGAAAAAATTACAAAAACACTTGTATAAAAAAAATAATTGTGATATAAATATAATTAATGAAATCAAAAAAGAAAGGCGGAGTATTTGTGGAAGAAGATAGAGATGTAAAAACAATATTGATTGTTGATGATGAAGAACCAATAAGAAATATATTAATACACAATTTAAGTAAAGAAGGGTATAATGTAATTGAGGCAAGCGATGGATTAACAGCTGTTGATATGGCGTTAGAGAAGAAACCGGATTTAATTTTATTAGATATAATGTTACCAAAATTAGATGGATTATCTGTATGCAAAAGAATAAAAAATTCCATGAATGTACCTATTTTAATGTTAACTGCAAAAGATGGAGAGATAGATAAGATATTAGGTCTTGAATTAGGTGCAGATGATTATATTACAAAGCCTTTTAGCGTTAGAGAACTAGTAGCAAGAGTTAAAGCAAATTTAAGAAAAATAGAAGTAAATGTTAATACAAATGAATCAGAAAAAGCTGATGATAAGAAAGATAGCAAGATAATTGTTGGTGAATTAGAATTAGATGTTGAAAAATTTGAAGTAAAAGTTAGAGGGGAAATTATTGATTTAACTTTAAGAGAATTTGAAGTATTAAAATTCTTAGCAACACAACCAGGACAAGTGGTAACAAGAGAGACTCTACTTGAAAAAGTATGGGGATATGAATATTATGGAGATATAAGGACAGTAGATGTTACAGTAAGAAGAATCCGTGAAAAAATAGAAAAAGATACTTCAACACCTCAAATATTAATAACTAAGCGAGGAGTTGGATATTATATAGATGATTCAAAGTAGTAAAATAATATAAAAGATAACTAAGTTGAATTGTATTGCATAATTTGTCGTAGCCTATGTAATGTTTTATTGGCTACGACAATAATGTTTTTATAATTAAAAAAGTATTTAATAAGGAGCAATGAAATGATACATAGAAATAATACAAGAAAAATTATGGTTGGAAATGTTCAGATAGGTGGACAAAATAGGGTTGTTATACAATCAATGTGTAATACTAAAACAAAGGATATACATGCTACTGTAGAACAAATTTTACAATTGGAAAAAATAGGCTGTGAAATAATTAGAGTTGCTTGTTTAGATATAGAAGATGCACAAGCTATAAAGGAAATAAAAAAACAGATTCATATACCAATAGTTGCAGATATTCACTTTGATTATAAAATTGCGTTAGAAGCTATTAAATCAGGTGTTGATAAAGTTAGAATTAATCCAGGAAATATTGGATCTGAAGAAAAAGTTAAAGCGGTTGTAGATGCTTGTAAAGAAAAGAATTTACCAATTAGAATAGGTGTAAATGGAGGATCTTTAGAAAAAGATTTACTCGAAAAATATGGAAAACCTACAGCAAAAGCAATGGTTGAAAGTGCAAAGAGACATGTAGAAATATTGGAAAAATTAGAATTTTTTGATATTGCTATTTCATTAAAAGCTTCAACATTAGATTTATGTATTGAAGCTTATGAAGAAGCAGCAAAAACTTTTGATTATCCATTACATTTAGGGATAACTGAATCAGGAACAGAATTTAGTGGAACAATTAAATCAAGTATTGGTCTTGGAATAATGTTAAGAGAGGGAATAGGAGACACTATAAGGGTATCATTATCAGATGATCCTGTTAAAGAAGTACCAGTAGCTAAAGAAATTTTAAAAGATTGTAATTTATATTCAAAGGTTCCTACATTAATTGCATGTCCTACATGTGGAAGAACTCAAATTAATTTAATTCCAATGGCAAAAGAAGTTGAAGATTTTTTGCAGACTATTCAATCAGATATAACTGTAGCTGTAATGGGATGTGCTGTTAATGGACCTGGAGAAGCTAGAGAAGCAGATATTGGAATAGCAGGAGGAATAGATGAAGGGCTTTTATTTAAAAAGGGAAAGATTATAAAAAAAGTACCTCAAAATGAGATAGTTAAAGTTTTAAAACAAGAAATATTAAAGATGATATAGGAAAGGTTTAAATATATGGAAGTTATAGTTGGAAAAACAGCAGGATTCTGTTATGGAGTTAAAAGAGCTGTTGAAGGTGCAAAAAAAGAAATAAAAAATTCAAAGAAAAAAATATATTGTCTTGGTGAGATAGTACATAATAAAGAAGTTGTAAAAAATCTGGAAGAAAGAGGAATAGAATTTATTGAGAAACCAGACGAAGTAAAACAAAATGATAGTTTAACCATTATACGTGCACATGGAATACCAAAACAAATTTATAGAATGTGTAATGAAAAAAGTATTCAAATAGCAGACTATACTTGTCCAAAAGTTTTAAGAATCCATGAAATAGCAGAAGAGTATAATAAAAAAGGATATTATATTGTTTTAATTGGTTCAAAAAAACATCCAGAAAATATTGGTACGATTAGTTTTTGCGGAGAAAAAATGTCAGTTATTGAAAATATGGAAGATGTTGAAAGAGTTATAGAGGAAATAAAAAATTCAGGACATAGTAAATGTTTAGTAATTGCTCAAACAACATATCATATAGAAAGATTTAAAAAAATTGAAAAAATGATAGAAGAAAGATTGCCTGATAAAATACAGCTTGAAGTAAAAAATACCATTTGTGAAGCTACTGCTGTAAGGCAAAAAGAAACAGAAGAATTGTCAAAAAAAGTAGATAAAATGATTATAATTGGTGGAAATAATAGTTCAAATACTAAAAAACTTTATGAAGTTGCTAAACAAAATTGTGCAAATTCAATATGTATAGAAACAAAAAATGATTTAAAAAAAGAAGATTTGTGCAAATGTAAGAAGATAGGAGTTATGGCAGGAGCATCAACTCCAAGAGAGAGTATAGAAGAAGTAGTAAATAAAATCAAAGAAAGTTCAGAGTAAAATCTGAACTTTTTTTGATTTTAATGAGCATCTGTTAATGCTTGTTTTAAAGTTACGTGAATAACAGAACCTTCTTCAACTGTTGAGTCTTTAGTATAGTCTTGGCTAGTAACAATTCCAGCACCATCGAAAGTAATGTTTAGATTTTTAGCTTTAAGAGCATTAGTTGCTTGAGGTAGAGTCATTCCCATTAAATCTGGAACTGTAATATTTGATGTTCTTACTGTGTTTTCAGAAGAGTATAGAACAACTATTGAGTCTTTTTGTAAAGAAATACCAGGTTTTGGTACTTGATCTTGTATTAGTAAAGTGTTTGGATCACCCTCAACTTTTATTTTTGAATTTAATCCTGCATTTTTTAATACTTTTTTTGCTTCTGTAACTGTTTTGTTTCGTATATCAGGTACTATAATTAAATTGTCAGATGATGTATCAGATGCTACCTTTTCTGAATCAGAAGGAATTCCTAAATAAGGAAGTATTTCTGATAGCATTTGTGAAACTACTGGACCTGCAACTTGTCCTCCTTGGTGACTATCACCATGTGGATCATATAATGTTAATAATATAACTACATTTGTATTTTCAACAGGTGAAATAGCAGCATAAGAAGCGACATATCCTTCTTTTTTGTTTGCTTCAGTTGGCTCAGAAGTACCAGTTTTACCACCTACAGAATATCCTGAAACAGCTCCATTTTTACCAGTACCTTCTACAACAACAGATTCCATCATTGATTTTACTTTTTCAGCAGTTTCTTTAGATATAACCTGACGTACAGAAGAAACAGGAACTTCGGTTATAGCATTTGTTTCTGTATTTGTTATAGATTTTACTATTCTGGGTTTCATTAATATGCCATCATTTGCAACAGCAGAAATAGCTGTAATCATTTGAATAGGGGTAATGTTAAGTCTTTGACCAAAAGACATTGTTGCTAATTCAACAGGTCCAACATTTTCAAGTGGAGTAAACAGGCTATTTTCTTCTCCTGCAACATCTATTCCAGTTTTGTTAAATAAACCAAAAGCTTCGTAATATTTATATAATGTTGAAGCTTTTATTCTTTTTCCTAATTGCATGAAAGCCGGATTACAAGAATTCTCTAGTGCTTGCCTTAAGCTTTGCGAACCATGAGGATTATCTCTCCAACAAGATATTTTTGTTCCATCTGAAAATTCTTCAAAACCTTTACAAAAGAAATCTCCTGAAATATCTGGTTGAGTTATGTTTTCTTCTAAAGCTACAGAAGAAGTTATAACTTTAAAGACAGAACCAGGCTCATATAATTCTGAAATTGATTTACTTTTCCACATTTCATATAAAGAACTAACTTTTTCTTCATCAGAAAGAGACGCATATGTTTTTGATAATTTTTCATTTGGAATAAACGGATCGTTTAAATTGTAGTCAGGATAGGAAGCCATACCTAGAACATCTCCACTTTTAGGATCCATAACTATTACATTTCCACCTCGACTGCAAGAATTATTTTCTACAGCTTCTTTTAAATGTTTTTCAATAATTTTTTGTATGTTTAAATCGATAGTTAAGGTTAAGTCACTTCCATTTTGAGCTGCAATATATTTTTCTTCAGTATTTGGTATTTCATCCTGATTTCCTGCTTGATAACTTATTATTTTTCCAGGAGTACCTGTTAATACAGAATCCCATTTAGACTCTATACCGGTTAAACCCTGATTATCATTACCACAGAAGCCTAATATATGAGAAGCAACATTACCATTTGGGTAATATCTTTTTGAATCTTCATCAATATTAATTCCTATAGTAATTTTATTTTCATCCATCCAAGTTTTCAATTTATCAATTTTTTCATTTTCAACTTTTTTTATAATAGTTTCAACTTTAGACGTACTATTAACCTTTGCAAGAGTTTCATCATAGTTTAGAGAAAATATATCTGATAATCCTTTAGCAATATTAGCTTTTAATTTTTGAGTATCTTCAACTGAATCGCAAACAAGTTTGTTTGGATTAATAGTTACAGTATTTACTTGAGCGCTAATTGCTAGATATTTTTTTGTAGAATCATAAATATTTCCACGTTTAGGACTAATAATTTGATTAATAGTTTGTTGCTTATATGCTAGTTCTTTTAAGTTATTTCCTTCTACAAATTGAAGATATGAAACTTTAATAAGAAGAAGAATAAAAATAACCATTATGACGAAAAAAGTTACTAAAAGCTTTTTGGCATATATTAAATTTTTTGTTTTAAAAGGTGTATTAAGTTTAACCACGTTATTTAAAGGTGGTGTAATATCTTCTTTTTTATATATTAATTCTGATTTTTTCTTAGGTTTTTTTGAAGAAACTTTTTTACCTTTCTTATATTTCTTTTTATTCATAAGTTCACCATTTATATATAATTTTTCAATGATATTCTATATTAAAAACTTTAAAAAATCAACTAAAAAAGAGTAATTGTAAAAAAGTTACACAATAGACATATAAATGTAATTGAAAAAATAAAGAAAAAAATGTATAATATATAAGAAGGAGAAGTTAATGAGTAGTTTAAAAGATACTAAATTTCTAATGAAAAAATATAATATAAGAGCAAATAAAAATTTAGGTCAAAACTTTTTAATAAATGATAATGTAATTGAATATATTGTTGATAGTGCAGAAATTGAAAGTGAAGACTTAGTAATAGAAATAGGACCAGGTTTAGGCACATTAACAAGTAAATTGTTAGAAAAGGCAAAAAAAGTAATTTGTATAGAATTAGATAAAAGAATGGTTGAAATACTAAAAGATAGATTTAGTTTATATGATTCTTTTGAAATAATTCAAAATGATATACTTAAATTAGATTTAAAAAGTTTAATAGCAAATAACAGGAAAGAATATAAAAATATAAAAGTTGTAGCAAATCTCCCATATTATATAACTACGCAAATTTTAACAAAATTGTTAGAAGATAAACTAGATATAGAAAGTATAACAGTAATGATTCAAAAAGAAGTAGCAGATAGACTAGTAGAAAAACCAGGAGGTAAAAATACAGGAGCAATAACTTATTGTATTGACTATTATTGTAAAGCAAAAAAAATTATAGAAGTTTCTAATGAATCTTTTATACCTGAACCAAGAGTTATCTCAGAAGTAATTAAATTAACCCTTAGAAAAGAATTACCTGTAAAAGTTAACAATGAAGAGGAGTTATTTAAAGTAATAAAAGTTGCTTTTATGCAAAGAAGAAAAACCTTAGTAAATAGTCTAACAAATGCAAAAGTATTTGAAAAAAAAGAAGATGCTATACAACTTTTAAAAAAATTAGGAATAGATGAAAATATTAGACCTGAAAAATTACAGTTAGAAGATTTTGCAAATATTTGCAACAATTTATAAAAATTACTATGAAAAGAGTATTAAATATGTTATAATAATAAATAAGAATATATTAGGAGAAAAAATATGAATCAGATTCTGATTACAAAGAAATTATATGTAACACCTGAATTAAAGAGAAAAAAAAGAGCATATAAAATCGATTTTATTATATCGGTTTTTTTAGTCATTGCTTTAATTTCTGTATATATATATGCTGAATATGATAGATCAAAAGAAGAGTCTATTGCAAAGGACATTCTTACAGGGTTAAGTGAAAATGAAGATTCAAACTCAGATGATGTAATGACAATAGCGTTAAACGAAAGTGCAATAGAAGAAAGAGGAGAGAACGTAGAGGGAGAATCAGGAAGTGGACAAAATGGAGGAGGTACAACAGCTGAAGGAAATTCAAGAAGCACAGAAAAGAAAAAGACAGTTTATACAACAGATGGAGCTTCTTATACATCAGTTGGTACAGTAACAATCCCATCATTGAATGTTAAATATCCAGTATTATTACCACCTGAGCAAACTACCGAATCTATAGAAAGTTTATTAAAAGTTGCACCATGTAAATTTTGGGGACCAAATATAAATGAAGTTGGAAATTTTTGTATAGTTGGACATAATTATAGAAATACAAAATTCTTTAGTAAAGTACCTACACTTAGAGCAGGAGATACTTTAGATGTTGCTGGAGTAGATGGAAATACAATTACTTATACGGTATATGATAAATATGCAGTTGCTCCTACAGATGTTTCTTGTACCTCACAATTAACAAATGGGCGAAAAGAAGTAACTTTAATTACGTGTACAGATGATGGTTCTCAAAGATGGATAATTAAAGCGAGGGAAGCTAGATAAATAAAAAATGAAAGAAGACACAAAAAAGAAAGTGTTTACTTTCATTTTTTTTGTGTAAAAATAAAAAAATCATAAAAATGAAAAAAATTTTAAAAAAGGGGTTGCAAAATATAAAAAGTTGTATTAAAATTTAAGCAAGTGGTGAGAAGTGGAACAAAGTGGTAATAGATGTCACAATTATCTAATATGGGATTTTACCTTATCCCAAAGAGAAAATCCCGATATTTCGAAAAGTGAAAGAAGGTGAAATTCAAGTGCTAATAGGTGAATACATACATTCTCTAGATGCTAAAGGTAGATTAATAATGCCAGCAAAGCTAAGACATGACATGGGTGACAAATTTATTGTTACAAAAGGTTTAGATGGATGTTTATTTGCATTTTCACAAAATGAGTGGTTGAATTTCGAAACAAAATTAAAAGAACTCCCACTGTCAGATAAAAATGCAAGAAATTTTGTAAGATTTTTCTTAGCAGGAGCAACAGAATGTGAAACAGATAAACAAGGAAGGTTTTTAATTTCAAATAATTTGAGAAAAGCTGCTAATTTAGAGAAAGAAGCAATAATTATTGGAGTAGGAACAAGACTTGAAATTTGGGATAAAGCAACATGGGAAAAATGCGATGAAGATATTTCAGCAGATGATATAGCAACAAATATGACAATGCTTGGTATATAATACTTGCAAAAGTTTATATAAAAAAACTAAAGATAAAAGTACAAAAGATAAAATTTTTAAAATACAAAAGATAAATAAACTAAAGATAAAACTATAGAAAACAAAAGATAAAACACTAAAGAATTATTCGTAAACAAAAGATTATAATACATAAGAATTGTTAACGAACAAAAGACTATAATACATAAGATAATATATAAGAAACAAAAGATGTGAAACAGCTGGTAATTCGTTAAAAATACCAGCTGTTTTTAGCTAATAAGGAGTTAAGCTGGAGGTAAATAATGAAATTTAAACATAAACCAGTTATGCTTCAAGAATGTATACAAGGATTGCAAATAAAGCCAAAAGGAATCTATGTAGATGGAACACTTGGAGGAGCAGGGCATAGTAAAGAAATTTTAAGACAGTTAACAAAAGAAGGTCTTTTAATTGGAATTGATAGAGATGAAGAAGCTTTACAAGCTGCAAAAGAAAATTTAAAAGACTATACAAATGTAAAATATATACATGGAAATCATGATAATATACAAGAAATAGTACATGATTTAAAAATTGAAAAAGTAGACGGTATTTTACTAGATTTAGGTATTTCTTCATATCAAGTAGATGAAAGAAATAGAGGATTTAGTTATTTAGGTGAAAATGCTCTGGATATGAGGATGGATAAAACTCAAAAGATAACAGCAAAAGATATTATTAATAAATATTCAGAAGAACAATTATCCAATATAATATATGAATATGGAGAAGAAAAGTTTTCTAGAAGAATTGCAAAAAATATATGTGAATATAGGAAAACAAAAGAAATAGAAACTACAAAAGAACTAGTTGATATTATTGAAAGATCAGTACCAAGAAATAATAAAGATGGACATCCTGCAAAAAGAACATTTCAAGCAATAAGAATTGAAGTTAATAATGAAATAAAACCATTATACGATACTGTAAGAAAATGTATTGAATGTTTAAAATCACATGGAAGATTATGTATTATAACATTTCATTCTTTAGAAGATAGAGCAGTAAAAAAAGCTTTTTTAGAGGCAAAAGGAAAATGTACCTGTCCACCTGATTTACCATATTGTGTATGTGGATTTAAATCAGAAGGAAAGATTGTAACAAAGAAGCCTATAATACCTACAATAGAAGAACAGAAGGAAAATTCTAGAGCTAAAAGTGCTAAATTAAGAATTTTTGAAAAAACATAAGATAAGGAGGAAGAAGGTGTAACTTATGGCATCTAATAGATATCAGTATACTACTAGTCCTAGAAAAGTAGAACCTGACTATAACAATAAGACTAAAAAGAAAAAACGAAATAAGAAAAAGTTAACAGTAGTAGAAAATGTAAAAAGACAAGATGTTAGGGTTTCAGAAGAAGAAAGAAAACAACAAAAGCGAATAACTATTTTTATAGTTATGATTTTTGCTGTTCTTTTAACCATAAGTTATAGAAACTCACAAATAAATGAAAGATTTTCAGAGATTCAAAATTTAAAACAAGAATTAGGTTCATTAGAAAAGGAGAATGAACAACTAGAAGTTAATATAGAAAATAGTTTAAATTTAAATTATATAGAGCAGTTAGCAAAAGAAAAGTTAGGAATGCAAAAAATAACCAATAAAAATACAGTATATATTAATTTACCTAAGAAAGATTATACAGAATCTGCCTCAGAAAAAGTTATTATAGATGAGAAAAATTGGTTTGAAAAGTTAATAGACAATGTAAAAAAATTAATAAATATAAATTAAAAAAAGAATAACGTAAATCATTTGCATAAACAAATAAAAGGTGTATTATATTACTATAAATAAGGTGAAATTAATGGGAATACAAGTTTCAGAGCTTAATAATGAAATTATAAAAACAATATTAAAAGAAAAATATAATAAAAAAGTTATTCAATCAAATGAGATTAATAGAGGAACAGCTAATATTTATAAAATAGAAACAGAAGAAGGAAATTATATATTAAAAGAATTTAGCGAAGGAAGAACAAAGGAATCCATAATTAAAGAAATAAATATAATAAACTTTTTAAAAGAAAGAAATGTAAAAGTTCCTATATATATAAAGACATTAGATGATAAATATTATATAGAATATAAAGATAGAGTCATTATTTTACAAGAATATATTGATGGATTTACTATGGAAAATAATACTGGAGATTATAACAAGACAATAGAAAGTGCAAAAATATTAGGAAAGTTAACAAAAGAATTAAAAGATTATGAAGGATTAGAAGAAGATGGAATAATAGAAAGATGGTTTTCAAAAGAAAGTATTGAAAAAGGCATCAATAAAATGAAGAAATTACTAAATGATATAAATGAAGATAATAGTTACAAAGATACATTTATAAAAGATATAAATGATAAAATAAAAATATCAGAAGAGCTTGTTAATACTTTTGATTTTAATATTGTAAGGAAAATGACAATATTGAATGCCCATGGAGATTTTAGCGTACAGCAATTAATCTATAAAGAAGGAGAAGAAACAACAGTAATTGATTTTGAAACTGCAAAAAAATTACCTATAGTATGGGAAGTTATAAGATCTTATAGTTATATAGATAAACAAGCTTCAGAAGGAAATTTGAATATCGATACATTAGTTGAATATTTTAAAGAATTTTATAAATATATAAAATTGAATGAATATGATTTGAAATATGCAGCACATATTTACTTGATACAAATTATAAGCAGTGTGTTTGGATATAAACAATATAATAATGATTATAGCTTAACGGGATTACTTGAATTTGCATTGTTTAGAACAAAATTATGTAGATTTTTATACAATAACATTGAAGAAATTAGTGATAGACTAATGAAAGAAGTGAATTAAGAAACTAAAGTGAAAAAATAATGATAACCAAAGATATAAATAGTTTTAAATATACTATTTATATCTTTTAGTTTTTAAAAATAAAAGAAAAGAATGAAAAAAACTAAAATATATAAATCCAGATGTTGTATAAATATAAATAAATTAGAATAAAAAAAAACACTTTTAATAAATATTATTAAAAGTGTTTTTTTAAAGGAGTGAAATTATTGGTACAATTAAAATTATCAAATAAAAGAAAAATGAAAAATTATATATTTATTTCATTTTTTATCTTTATATGTTTAATAATTAGAATAGGAATTATCCAGTTTGTACAAGGAGCAGAATTATCAGAATTAGCATATCAACAACAAACATTAGATAGAGTGATAAATCCAAAAAGAGGAACAATATATGATGCAACTGGAAAAAATATTTTAGCTCAAAGTAGTACAGTAAATACAATAACAATTAACCCTGTAAACATACCAAAAGAAAGAAAAGAAGAAGTAGCAAGAGCACTAAGTGATATATTTGAAGAAGACTATGAAAAAGTATTAAAAAGAGTGAATAAGAAAAGTTCAATTGAAACAATAGCAAGAAAGGTGGACAAAGAAAAAACAGATGAGTTACGAGTATGGATGGAACAAAATAATATAACAAGTGGAATAAATATAGATGAAGATACGAAGCGTTATTATCCATATAATACTTTAGCATCACAAGTAATTGGATTTTGTGGAAGTGATAATCAAGGCTTAGATGGAATTGAAGCAAAATATGAAGAAGAATTAAAAGGAAAAAAAGGTGCAATACAAAGGCATACAGATGCTAAAGGAGGGGAGATAGGTAAAGAAGGAGAAAACTATGTTTCAGCAATTGATGGAAATGACTTAGTCTCAACAATAGACTTAACAGTTCAATCTATTGTTGAAAAATATTTAGAAGAAGCATGTATCGACAATGAGTGCACAGATGGTGGAAATGTAGTTGTAATGAATCCACAAAATGGAGATATTTTGGCTATGGCAACATATCCATCATATAATTTGAATGAGCCATATATAGCATATACAGAAGAGTTACAGCAAACGTGGGATACAATAGAACAAGGTGAAAAAACGAAGTTATTACAAGCAGTTTGGAGAAATAAAGCAATAGCTGATACATATGAGCCAGGGTCAGTGTTTAAACTAATAACTTCATCAGCAGCTTTAGAAGAAAGAATTACTGATACAGATAACAAGGGAGAATTTTCTTGTACAGGAGGTATTGAAGTTGCTGGAGTTAGAATAAAATGTTGGAGATATTATAGACCACATGGGCCTGAAAGTTTAAGAGAGGCTCTAATGAATTCTTGTAATCCAGTTTTTATAGGATTAGGACAAAAAATGGGAGTTCAAACATATTATAGTTATTTACGAAAATTTGGCCTACTTGAAAAGACAGGAATTGATTTAGGTGGAGAAGCGAAAAGTATTTTTTTGGATGAGAACAAGGCTGGGCCTGTGGAATTAGCAACTATAAGTTTTGGGCAAAGATTTGAAATAACTCCAATAGAACTGGTTACTGCAGTATCAAGTATTGCAAATGGAGGAATGAAGATAACACCTAGAGTAATAAAACAAGTTATTAGTAGTGAAACTGGAGAAGTAAGCGATATACCAGTAAAAGTAGGTGAAAGAGTTATCTCAGAAGAAACATCAGAAAAAGTCTTAAGTATGATGGAATCAGTTGTAGCAGAGGGAACTGGTAAAAATGCCAAGGTTGCAGGATATAGAATAGGAGGAAAAACTGGAACATCAGAAGATGGTGTAAATACAAATAAATATGTAACTTCTTTTTTAGGAGTAGCGCCAATTGATAATCCACAAGTAGTAGTATTGGTAACATTATATAATCCAACAGGTGAAGGAGGACATCAAGGAAGTGATAGCTTATTGCAGTTAATATAAACAAGTAGTTAAAAATATGTGAAAAAGGGCTGATTTTAAAGAAAAATAGCTCTTTTTTGTTAGAATATTGCAAAGATAAGAACATTTTATATGAATATAAAAGTCGTAAGAAATCAAATTGTAACATAATTGTAATAAAAATGTAAAAGAAAAAACATAAAAAATCCCTTAAATGTGTGTTATTCTTATAATAGAGGTATAAAAAAGGAGGTATTAATGAAAAAAGATAATTCAATTATAGCAAAAATTATTAAAATACTAGTAATAATAATAGCAATACCATTGTTATTGATATCAATAGTTATAGTATATAAAGCTAACAAATATCCTGATAAAATACCAGATATATTTGGAATAAAACCAATGATTGTTTTATCAGGTTCAATGGAATCAAAAATCCATACAGGTGATTTAGTTTTTGTAAAAATAGTAGATACAAATACACTAAAAGAAAATGATGTAATTTCTTTTAGAAATGAGGATGATAAAGTAACTACACATCGAATAGTAGAAATTATAGAAGAGGATGGATCTAAAAAATTTAGGACAAAAGGAGATGCTAATAATACTGAAGATACTAATCTAGTAGAAGAAAAAGCAGTAGAAGGGATATATGTAGCAAGAATAGCTAAAGTAGGGAACTTTTTGATGTTTATGCATCAACCAATAGGTTTAGCGACAGTTTTAATTATTATTTTATTAATCGGATTAATATGGTTATATTTTGCTAATAAACATGATGATAAAGTTTTAGCTTATGAAAATGAACAAGAGAGAAGAGAGTTTGAAGAATACAAAAAAATGAAAGAGCAGCAAAAAAAGAAAAGCTAGTGTATATAATAAGTGGATTTCTACTTTTTATAGAATTAAATTAAAACAAGAATGGGGGTGAAAATAATGACAAAAAGATCTAGGACAGTAATTATTGCTATAATGATATTAGTAGCTATAGCTTTATATTTTATAGCTGGAACATATGCTAGATATACAACTGACTTTAATGGCGAAGGTACAGTTCAAGCAGCTAAATGGAACGTAGCATTGAAAGACGGTGGGAACGCTGATTCTACAAAAGTAGAACTTACACTTACACCTGAAGAAAATGAATATGTAGCAAAAGATAGAATTGCACCAAATTCTACAGTTAAAGGTGAAGTAACAGTTAATTTAGAAGGAACAGAAGTTGCAGTTGATTTAACAGCTAAAATAGACGATGCTCAAAAAGAAACAATAGCATCAGAATTAGGAATTGAAGCAGAAGATTTAACTATCTCAGTTGAAGCAACAGGCGCAGGCGCTGCAGGAGCAGGAACAGGAGGAGTACATACTATAGCACTACCAGATCAAAAAGCTTTTACAGCAGAAAATGGTACAGTTACAGTAACAGTAAAAATAACATGGCAAAATCAAGAAGAACATAATACTCAAGATACTGCAGCTGGTAAAGCAGGAAAATCTGCTAAAGTGCCAATTATCTTAACAGCTCAACAACATATTGAAGAATAATTAAATGGAAGTTTTTTAACTTCCATTTAAATCCATATTTAATAATATGGGTTTAAATGAAAGCTAAAAAGGAGTAATATTTAATAAAATGGAACAAAAGAAAGAAAATGATAAAAAAATAATATTAATGATGTTAATATTATTAGCAATAATTATATTGATAATTATTGCGTTAAGTTATCTGGGAAAAATAGAAAACAAACAGCCAATTCCAACAGGAAATGTGGATATCTTTGATGTGATTTTTGAAGAAGAAAATAAAAAAGAAGATAGCAGTACAACAGAGATAGAAAATGCAAATGTTAATAGTAATAATCAAGAAGATCAAAAAATGATAGTAGGAAAAGTACGAAAAAATAATAAGAAAAGTAATGGTGGAAGTTTAGTTGTTCATGATAATGAAAATAAATGGAGTGATTGGACTAAATTAAATATATTTAAAAATCCTTCATATTTTATAGAAGAAAATAAAATAGCACCAACTAGTAAAAATTCTTATCAGTTTGTAATAAGAAATAATAGTGATGTTGGTATTAAATATAGCTTAAACTTAAATGAAATTAATGATTATAAAATAAATATGAAGTATAAATTAAAACAAAATGGAGAATATGTTGCAGGAAATGATAATGAATATGTGACATTTGATAAACTAAATCAATATAACATAAACTTACAAAATAAAACATATGATGTATTTACTTTAGATTGGAAGTGGATTGAGAGTAGCAATGATACAGAAATAGGAGAACAGGATATTGATGTAAATTATAAATTAAATTTACAAATTTCAGCTATGCAAATATTATAGAATATAGAAAGGTACTAAAGTGAAAAAAGGAAGAAGATATAAGAGAAGTACAAAAAGATTATTAAATTTTTTATGGTTTTATATTACTCTATCTCTATTATTAATCTTTATGTATACTTTTTCAGGCTATGTAGCTAAAGTTAATCCAGAAGGAGTTGCAAAAACTGCAAAATTTAATGTAAAGGTAAATGATAAAGATATTTTAGAAAATAGAGAATTTATAGTTAATCTAAATAGTAATTCAAATGCATATAGCGAGAAGCTATTGCCTGGAACAAATGGATATTTCGATTTAGAAATAAACCCAGCAGGGACAGAAGTAAGTTTGGAATATGAATTTAAGTTTAACTTAGAAGAGCTAAATGAAAATTTTAAACTCTTATATTTTACAATAAATGATGATGAAACTCATTATGATATTACTGATAATATTGTAAAAGAAGTTTTACTTCTTCCTAGTGATAATACAGCATTTACTGATGAACAAAAAACTGATTTAAAAGTTTATTGGTCTTGGGATGAACAAGAGGATATTTATAATCCTGACATTAGTAGTTTGAATTATAAAAATATAAAAGTACTTGCTACAGTTAAACAAATGGTAAAATAAAGTAGGAGGTAATAATGAAAAAACGAAGATTAAATTTGTTATATTTTTTTCTCTTTGTAATATTTGTCTTTACTTTTAACGTTACTTCAAGTAGATATATAGGGCAAATTGAAAGTAGAATGAATGATGTAAATGCAATTCCTATCCTTAATTTAATCAACCCTACTTTTGATGAAAATATTTCAAATATATTACCTGGATCTGTTATTGAATCAGATTTTTATGTAAGTAATTATGATAGCGAAAATATAAATGAAGTTTTAATGAAATATTATATAAAGGTAAAAACAGATTCAGAAATACCAATAAAAATTTATATATTTGACGAAAACGGTATAGAATTAACTTTAGATGAAGAAGGAAAGACACCAGAACAAGAACTTATTTATGGTACAGAAAATATAACGAAATATCATATTAAATTACAATGGGATGAAAAGGACAATAGTTACGAGCTTTCTAATAAAAATTTGAATCTTAATATTGAATTAATAGCAACTCAAGTAGTTGAAGGTGAATAAAATGAATATAGCTAAAAAAATATTAAAAATAATATTTTGGATAATTTTAATTATTATAGTTATTTATAGTACAACTATAATATTTCAAAAAATTGTTAGGAAAGATAAAACCCCCGATTTTATGGGGTATAAAAACTTTATTATTCTTACAGGAAGTATGGAACCAACTCTAAAACCGGGAGACATAGTTTTTGTTAAAGAAACAACTAATATTAATGAACAAGATATCATTTCTTTTAAAGTAGAAAACGCAATAGTTACTCATAGGGTTGTAGAAATAGAAAATGAAAATGGTAAAAATTTTTATATTACCAAAGGGGATGCCAACTCCGATAATGATATAGAACTAATAAGTATAGAATATGTTGAAGGTAAATATGCTTTTAAAATTCCTTTGTTAGGCAATATAATATTATTTTTCCAAAGACCTGTGGGAATGGTCGTTTTAGTAATAATATTGATTTTTATTTTTATAAAACCCTATAGAAAACCAAAACATATGAAAAGGAAGTGATAGAAATTAAAAGTAAAAAAGTAATTAGTTTTATAATTATTATAATTAGTATAATTTTACTTGCAGTAATTTGTGGAAAAACTTATGCTAAATACGTTTTAACTAAAAATTACGAAAACAATTTTTCATCACTTCCTTTATATTTTGAAGCGACATCAAATGTTGATAATGTTAAAATGATTTTACATTATGCAAGTATTGAACTTACTATAAAAAATAATGATGGAAAAAATTTTAATTCTTTCGATACAAATTATACTATAAGTTTAGAAGATTCTAGCAAATTCACAATTTCAGTAATTGATGATAATAATGGAATACTTTTAGGAAAAGAAAAGAAAGAAAATAAGATAAACGTAGGATTCACGCCTGTTTCTAATGATAATTTAAATAACATAGAAACAGTAAATTTGTTAATAAAGTCCACGAAGCCATATGAAAAAGTTATAAAAATTCCAATAACAATAAAACAACCAGCTCTTGTTGAAGGGGGAAGAAGTGACTTTAGAAAAGTTTTATATTCAGATGATACAGAAGGGAAACCAATAGAAGAATATAATCGTTTATATGGTGGTAACAATAACAATATACAATATGATTCGGATGGATCTATAGTATTAGATGAAGACAATCCTGTATTAGTATTTGAAAAAAGTGATTTTAATTATAAAGAAGAATATACTGTATACATAACTGTAAAAGGAGATATAGATCAATATCCAAAGACTGCAACTGGAGAAGAAGACCGTTGGGGTCCATCAACTATATTTGCAATGTCAAGTCAACAATTCTTCCAAGTTACAGGAAATATAGTAAATCGTTTATGTTGGTTTGGGTTTAAAAAAGGATGTTTTCAAATTTATTCATATCTTGGTAGTAAGACACCATCAGATATAAATGGAGAATTTTATGATCCTGACAACTATCCTGGATTTTTAAGTAAGACATTACCAAGAAAATATGACAATCAAATCATGAACATACAAATAACAGCAAATACTAACGAAAAAACAAATATATACTTAAATGGAGAATTATGGACTTCATTTGATTCAGGGGAGGGTACAGGAGATTTCTTTGAAGCAACAATAGGAGATTTAAGAGCATTAAGAGGAGTAAAATTTATAGGTAATTTTTATGATATATCAGTTTATCCTAGAGAATTAACTGAAGAAGAAGTTAAAGAAAATTGGGAGTATGCTCAAAGTAAATGGAATATTCAATATTAAAAGAAAATGTATAGTAAGTGTAAAATAAAATGTAGGCAAAGGGATAAAAATAAATCCCGAGCCTACATAATTTTTTTCTAAAATATGTAATAGGAATAATTTTGAAAAATTACTTCCTAGATTAAGAAATTATTCATAAATTCAACAGTAAGATAATATTTTTTAAAAGAAGCTAGGAGGTGTATATATGGTACAAGATGGAGAAAAACGACAAAATGTAACAACTTATGAAATTGATAATAAAAAATATACTGTAATAACAAGATGTGTAGAAAATGCACAAAGTATTGATAAATTATACGATATTATTTGCAAATATGCAATTTCACAAATGAATTGAAATTTGCACATTACTAATTAGAAACTAATAATTATAAGATTTTCATATCAAATATATACATCTCGAAAAAGAGGTGTTGAAGCATGAATAAAAAATACAAAGTTGCAGCATATTTAAGGCTGTCGCAGGAAGATGGTGATAAAGATGTAAGTGATAGTATAGTAAGTCAAAAAAGTATAATAGCAAGAAAAGTAGAAGAACTAGGACAGGATTTTTTTATTGTAGATTATTACATAGATGATGGATATACAGGGTTAAATACTAATAGACCGAACTTTCAAAGGATGATATCAGATATAGAAAAAGGAAATATAAATTGTATTATAACAAAAGATTTATCAAGACTTTCAAGAAATAGTTTTGAAGCAAATTATTATATTGAATTGTATTTTTTAGAAAGAAGTGTAAGATATATATCAGTATTAGATAATGTAGATACAGGAACAAAAAATTCAAATAATGATATGATACAGTTTAAGACACTTATAAATGATTGGTATAGTAAAGATATCTCAAGAAAAATAAGATCAAGTGTATGGGCTAGAAAAGAGAAAGGAATGTTTATGGGAGCAATAGCTCCTTATGGTTATAAAAAATCAAAAGAAGATAAACACAAATTAGTTGTAAATAAGGCAGAAGCAAGAATAGTAAAAAGGATTTTTGAAGAATATAGTAAAGGGAAGATGCTTTCTGAAATAGTAAAAGGACTACAAGATGACAAAATACCAAGTCCAAATAATAGTAGAAACAATGGAGAGCTTAGGTATAAATGGCGAGAAGAAACAATTAGAAGGATGTTAGTAAAAAAAGAGTATTTAGGACATCTTGAATACGGAAAAAGAATCAATTTAAGTTATAAATCAAAGAAAGTAAAATATATTCCACCAGAAGAATGGAAAATAGTATATAACACACATGAGCCGATTATTACCGAAGAATTATTTAATAAAGTACAAAATATGAGAAGTTTAAATAAAAATATTAAAAGGAAAAAGCACAAATGGGAATTAAACGGACTTGTTATATGTAAAGAATGTGGAGCTAAAATGACTTTGAAAGTTGAATATAAAAGAAATCGTCCAGAAGAATTGAAATCAAAAAGAATATGCTGTTTAAATGGCTTGAAGAAATATAAAGGAAGAGAGTGTATAAAAAAAAGTAAAGGTATTAATGAAAGCGTTCTTAATAATGTAGTACATGAAAGTGTAAAAAAAACATTAAAGAAAATTGATAAAGAACGAATAAAAGATTTAATAAAAACAAAGATAAATGAAATATTAAATGAAAATATTATAAATAATAAAAAACTATTATCTAAAGATCTATCAAAGAAAGAAAATGAAATAAAAATACTTTATCAGGATTATAAAGAAGAGCTTATAGATGAAGAAGATTATAGGAAATTTTATAAAGAAAAAGTAAATGAAAAAAATAGAATAAAACAGGAACTAAATATTTTAGAGAATAGTAAACAAGAAATTACAGAAGAAAAAATAAATCAATTAATAGAAGATATACTAAATATGAAAGAATTACATAAAGAAAGTATATTTGAATTAATTTATAATATTGAAATTGATAATAATAACCAAATATATATCAATTATAGATATGACATTTTTGAAGATGGTGGCGTAATATGAAAGAATATAAAGCAGGAATATATTTACGATTATCAAAGGAGCACGAAGAGGAAAATAATAGTATAGAGGCACAGAGAGAAATAACAACAAATTATGCTATTAAAAATGGATATAAGATAATTAAAGAATATGTAGATAATGGATATTCGGGAATATTAGATTCAAGACCAGCACTTAATGAAATGATGATAGATGTAACAAGAGGCTTTATCAATATGGTAATAGTTAAAGACATAAGTAGATTAACTCGTGATAAAAATAAAACAGGTTGGTACACAGAAATCTTTTTTCCAGATAATGATATAAGATTTATTTCAGTAACAGAATTTATAGATAGTGGAGATAGATATGAAATTGATGATACTATAATGCTTCGTGGAATAGCAAATCAATATTATATTACAGATATATCAAAAAAAATAAGAGCAAATAAAAGAGCAATGAAAGAAAAAGAACAGTTTGTTGAGAACTATGCTCCATATGGATATAAAAAAGAAAAAAATGATAAGCATAAAATAATTATAGACGAAAAGGTGGCTGATAATATAAGGAAGATATATGATATGTATATTGAGGGGAGAACAGGTACTCAGATAGCAGAATATCTAAACAGCAAAAAAATAAAGAATCCCAGTAGATATATGAAAATGAAAAACCATACTAGAAAGTGGAAGGCAGAACAGATAAATGCTATATTATCAAATCCTTTTTACATTGGAAATACAGTAATGAATAAATACAAAACAAATTATATGACTAAAACTTGCAGAGAAAATAACAAAAGAGATACTTGGATTATAAAAGAACACACACACGAGCCAATAATTGAAAAAGAAAAATACGACAAAGTACAAGAAATAAAGAAAAGTAAAAAAGGTAAAAAAAGTATAAAACACGAATATTTATTACGAGATTTATTATATTGTGGATGCTGTAAAAAAAGAATGCAATATAAAATTTATAGAACATCAGATAAACAAACATTTTTATATGATAGTGCAGGATTTCAATGTAGTTATTTATACAAAAAGAGTTGCAAAAATAAAACTTATATAAAAGAAAAAGACATAAATGAAATTGTAAAAGCAGAAGTTATAAAAAAGCTAAGTTTAATAGAAATAGATGAAGCAACTAATAGAATAATTAACTATTATAAAGAAAATGATGAAAATATAAAAAAAATAAATGAGTACAAAAATGAAATACAAAAAATAGAACGAAAGAAAAGTGTTTTATATAGAAAGAAATGTGAAGGATATATAAAAATAGAAGAGTTTAAAGCAGAGTATTCAAGAGCAAAAGAAGAAATCAAAAAGTTTAAAAGTCTAATACAGGAATTAGAGCAAGATGATAAAAACAAAATAGATGAAAAGAAAATGAGAGATATAGTATTAAAGTTCAAAAAAGGGAAATTGATAAGTAATGACTTCCTAAAAGAAATTATAAATAAAATAGAAATATATTCTAAAAACAAAATTGAGATTATTTTTAATCTATAAAACCATTGGAATATAAGTCTAATAAAAATATATAAATTGTAAATAGAAATGTTTACTTTCTTTTTTTAATAGTATATAATGATGTTGAAAAATACAATATGAATTAAATGTAGAAATGAGGTAAACAAATGAATAAAAATTTAAAAAGAAAGATAATATTTATAATATTTGGAACATTTTTAATTATGTATATATTTAGCACTAAAGTTATTGCAGAAAATGGGTTTTCATTTGAAGTACAAAGTATAGATGTTACTTTAAATTATATTAAATATATATCTTATAATGGAGGAAGTGGAGATGTTACATGGACGAGTGATGATAATAGTATAGCAACTGTTGATGATGGAAAAGTAACAGGTAAAAAAATAGGGAAAACTAATATAAGAGCTACAAGAGGAGGAGAAACAGCAACTTGTGAAGTAAATGTAGTATATGGTGGAATAACTATTGGAGGAAATGGAGGTAATAATGTTCCGAATGTAAATTTAATTTTAGGAGAACATGATACTGAAAATCTATTTGCAAAAGTTGAAGATGGAAATTTTAATGAAGTTTCGAATGCATCTGTTACTTGGACAAGTAATGATCCAAACACGGTTACAGTAGATAGAACAACAGGCATAATAAAAGCAGTAAAACAGGGAAAAGCAACTATCACAGCTTCAGTTGCAGGAGCAACTGATACTTGCGAAGTTATAGTATATGATAGTCCTAAGTTTACTGATTTTTCAAATGCCCAATATGAAACAAAATTAAATTCTGCGGAAGAAACTTTACAAATAAAGGGAATAGAACCTAAAACAGAAGATTATACAAGTTATTATTATATAATCACATCAAATAATACAAAGCCTAATATTATAAAAACAAAAGGAGGAACAATAGATAAAGATGAAATGAAAAACGTTGAAGATCTTTATGTAAATACAGATGAAAATTATATATATACTCGTAATATTTCAAAATATGCTGAATTAAACCAAGATTTATATATATGGATATTGCAAGAATCAAAATTAGGAGATTATTATGAGGATGAAAATGGTAATTTAGTGAGCTATGCAACTAAATTTGTTGTAGAAGGTAAAGAAATAACAAGAGCAGAATTGCCAAAATTAAATTTAATATTACAAACTTTTAGTATAAGTTACTTTACAACAAGTGATTATAGTGATAGGAGTACATATATAAGATTTAATTTTCCAACTGAAACAGAAAATAGAAAATTCACATTAAAAATTGGTAGAGTTACAGATAATACAATTTTATCTAAAATTCAAAATAATGATTACACAGGAATTACAGAATTATTAAATTATGCAAAAAGTCATGATTCAATATATTCACAAAGCTTAACAACTTCAAGTGAAGCATATTTTAAAAGTGATAAAGCACTTTTTGATGGGAAAAAATTACTTGAAGATGACGGATATTACTATATATATGCACAATTTGATGATGAAAACGGAAAGTATTATCCTATAGAGGGAGTAACATTGGGACAAGCTTGGTTATCATCTACATCAGACTCGTGGGAATTATATGCTTACACAAGTAGCGATTTCGAGTGGGATAATTTATCTCCTTCTACACAAGATTATGATAGCAAAAAGTATGATGATTATGATGATACGGTTGTTCCTGGAATATTGCCAAATACAGGAATGACATTAATTATAGTAGTTTCAGTGATTGGGTTAGTAGTATTGTGTATAATTTTCTACAAAAGATATAGTAAATTTAAAGATATAAAATAAAAAAAGGATTTTCTAGAAATGAGAGTCCAAGAGAAAAAAATTCCAGTGAGAGATCACTGGAATTTTAATGTATAAAATTTTGGCTTAATTGAGATTATTTTTAATCTATAAAACCATTGAAATTTAGCTAAAAAAGTTAAATTTATTTTTAAAAACTAAAACTGCAATAAATGGCGCATAACACAAGGAGGTGGTGTTGCAGCACCAGTGGGCGGTCAGATATTTAGTGAGATACTTCCATACTTAGAAGTGAATCAAGGAAACCAAGAAGAGGTAGAAAATGTAGAACAAGTTTCAACACCAAATATAATAGGTGAAAATATTAAAGAAGCTAAAAAAATATTAAAAGAAAGCGAATTAGAATTAAATTTAAATATTGAATTAGGAGAAGATGTAAAAGAAGAAGAAATAATAATCAAAGATCAAACGCCAAAACCAGGAATAACAGTAAACAAAGGCAGTAATGTATATGCAGTGATAGAAAAATAAAATTTTATTTTTCTACTTTTTCACAGATTGAAATTGTTGACATAAATTTACAAATATAGTAAAATATATATGTAGAAGAAAACTCAAAATATAAGTATATAGAAAGAGTGGAGGATGTTGAATGAAAAAAGTAGAAAAAACAATTAAAGTTAAAACCAGCTTATTATATAAGGTGGCTTTTTCTGTTGCTATAATAACAATGGTATTTTTAGGATTACAAGATAAATTTAGCAGTTCTGTAGTTATGGCAGCAAGTCCAAATGATGAAAGATTCTATTTATCAGATATGTCATATATGGATGAATCTCATGCTGCTACAGGGCATTCTATTAAATTAGATAAAAATGACAGTGATAAAGAACTAAAGGTAAATGTTAATGGAAAACCTCAAGTTTTTATAAGAGGTTTATGTGCATGGGCAACATCAGAAATCATATATGATATAAGCAAATATGAGTATGACTTTTTTACATCTTATTTAGGAGTTGACGTAGAAGAACAAAGTAATTATTTCAATACAGGTGTAAAATTCCACATTTATACATCTAACGATAAAACAAATTGGGAAGAAAAGTATGCTTCAAAAGATACTGTTTATGGTTGGAGTGATGCGGAATTTGTAAAAATAGATATAAGAAATACAAAATATTTAAAATTAGTTGCTGACAATAATAGTCCAAATTGGTGGGCTGAATGGTATGATGAAGCTATTTATGCTGATGCAAAACTAGTAAAAGAATCTTATAATGAAGATTCTACAAGTACAGTTGATTTTATAAAAACAGTAAAAGAATATGATGAGATTATAAAAAGTCATGCACAAAAAGGAGAAGAAATAACTGGTGAATATGAATTGGCTTTATTACAAAGAGAGTTAGTTAAGAATGCAGAATATGACACTTTACAAGCTTTTGTAAGATGTGATGAAAATTATAAAGAAACAGTAAAATGGTTAATGAGTGACCTAAATAATATGCAACTATATATTTATGGAGGAGAACCAGACGGAAATTATATATCATCTTTACAAGCTTTAACCAAATTATATACAACACATAAAGATGACTTGAATATACAAGAAAAAACTGAGCATGGAACAGTAAAAGGTGAATTATACAAAAAAATGATGATTACACTTTCTTTAACACATTCAGCACAAGTCTCTTTGTGGATGGATACTACAAGTCCAGAAAATCAATCAGATCCAGTTACGCGTTATGAAATATTTAAAGATTTACATGATAAGGGAAAATTTGTAGTTTCTAGTAAGCAAGATCATACACCATGGTTTGAAGATTTAAAAGTAGAAGAAATGCGTTATGTTTTAAATAATATAATTGATGATGAAGAAATTGTATGGTTAAATGAATATACACAAAAACGTATAGATGACCATCCAAATGAAGAAGAAAAATATTTGCAACCACATACTTATATGAAATACATATGGCCAGATTATGCAAGGGCTGAATTTCATGATCCATCTAAAAAAGATTATTGGGATGAAAAATACGAATATCCATTTAGAGATTATGGAGTAACATATAGAAATGGAGTTTATAAGTTATGGATGAATATTGAAGGAGGAGCTGTTTGTGGAGGAATATCTAAAATAGGTTCAAATATTCGTGGTGTTCATGGAACTCCATCATCTGTAATAAGCCAACCTGGTCATGCTGCACTTATTTATTATAGAAAAGATGCAGAAGGTAATGGTTATTGGACTATAGATAATGACGTTAGTGGTTGGGCTCAGTCAGGAAAAACAGAAAAATTAAGTGTGAGAATGCCTTTAGGTTGGGGTAGTGATGAGTATGTAGACGGATGGGCAGCATCATATATTGTATTAGCTCAAGAAGCTTTAAACCATTATGACCAATATGTAGAAGCTACAAAAAATATATTATTAGCTAATTCATATGAAGGAAATTTAGAAAAACAAGAAGAATTATATAGAAAAGCAATAAGTATTCAACCATATAATATAGATGCTTGGTATGGATTAATAAAAACATATGAAAAAGATGATAATAAAAAAGAAGAAGACTATTATAAATTAGCAGAAGAAGTAGGCGAAAATTTAAAATGTTTCCCATTGCCAATGTATAATTTAACAAATGTAGTTGCTAAGCATTTAACAAGTCAAGAATATATGTTTAAATTTACTATTTTACAAACTAAAATTTTAAAAGAAGGGTCTGAATTACCAAAAGATAGCAAATTAGTTTATCAACCATCTATAACAAATACAGTTGCAAAATATTTACTTGGACAAATGGATAAAGAGCTTGCAACATTTTCATTTGATGGAGAAGATGCAGGAAAAATTGCATTATCAAGTCGTTTTGATGATTCAGGTATTCGTTGGGATTATACATTAAAAGGGAAATCATCTAATAAAGAAGATTGGAAAGAAGTACATTTTTCTGAGGATGAAGAACATAAAGTTAAACTTTCTGAAGATGAGATAAAAAATATAACAGCAGAAAATGATATATACGTTCATATTGTTGGAATGAGTTATGATGAAGAAAACTTATATAAAATAGATATAACGCCACAAACAATTTCTGAAAATTTATATGCTAATGATTTAGAAAATCGTGTAGTAGGAGTTAATCAATCAGCTACAGAATGGCGTTACGTGACAGATGAAAAAAGTGCTGAAGAGTGGACTTCATATGTTACAGCATCTCCAGATTTAACAGGAAATAAAACTATACAATTAAGACAACTAGCTACAGGTACTATGCTTGCAAGCGAACCTGTAACATATACATTTACAGAAGACAATCAACCAAGTACAAGAAAATATGTACCAGTATCACATTTGTCTATAGAAGATGTATCTACTGAAGAGCCAGGTCATAATGGTTCTGCTTCAAATGCAATTGATGGTAACTATAATACAAGATATCATTCAAATTGGAGTGGTCAAGATACAGAAAGATATATGGTTATAAAAGTTGATAGACCAATTTATTTATCAGCTGTAGAATTTGTTCCAGCTGGTGGGGGAAATGGTAAAATAGTTGATGGTACAATATATGGAAGTAAAGACGGAGAAAACTGGGAAGTATTATCTAAACAAGAAGGATTGACATATGAAGGTGATTATAATAATCCTGATTTTGGAAAAAATCCAAATAATATTAAGAAGTTTGAAGTAGAAAATCCAAAGGAAGTTAATTATATAAAAATTGTAGCAGACAAAACAAATGGAAATTGGTTTACAGCCAGAATGTTTAATATATATGAAAATTTAGATGCTAACCCTCATATTGTTGCAGGTATAGAATTTAGTACTACTAATCCAACTACACAAAATGTAGAAGCTAGAGTAGTAAATCCAAGTGAAGAAATAGAGATTACAAATAATGATAATAAAGATACTTATGAATTTAAAGATAATGGAACGTTTACTTTTGAATTTACAGATAAAAGAACACATACAAAGAAGGGTACAATTGATGCTAAAGTTGATTGGATAGATAGAGAAGCTCCAACAGCTACAATTGAGTATAGTACAACAGAGCCAACTTTTGATGAAGTAGTAGCAAAACTTATACCTAGCGAAAATATAAAAGTTACAAATATTGGACATAATGAATATAATGATGAAGGGAAATTATATACATTTGAAAAAAACGGAACATTTACATTTGAATTTGAAGATGCTGCTGGAAATAAAGGTAAGGCAGAGGCAAGAGTTAGTTGGATAAAATCAACATCAGGACATCCAGATGTTAATGAACCAAAACCAAGTGAAGATCCAAGTACAGAACCAAGTGTAGAACCAAGTACAGATCCAAGTGAAGATCCAAGTACAGAACCAAGTGTAGAACCAAGTACAGATCCAAGTGTAGAGCCAAGTACAAATCCAAGTACAGATCCAAGTGTAGAACCAAGTACAGATCCAGGTACAGAACCAAGTACAGAACCAAGTACAAAACCAAGTACAGAGCCAAGTATAGAACCAAGTATAGAACCAAGTACAAATCCGGGAGAGGAACCTAGTTCATCACCAAGTAATAATAAAACACCTGAAACTTCAGATTCATCAGGTATTCCAAACACATCAACTTCTTCGAAAAATAATGAAATGTCAACATATTCAACATCAAATAAAAGAAGCTCTTCAACAAATTCAGAAAATAGTAGTAACAATAAAAGTTTAGATGATTACTATAATAAAGCTGCAAGTGAAAAAATTGATAATACAACTCCTAAGAATAATAATTATCCAAACTCAACTAATAAGGTAACAAGAGTATCTCCACATACAGGTGATTCAATAATTTATTATTGCATAGTTTCAGTATTATCACTTATTGGAATAATAATTTTAATAAAGGTTAAGAGAAAATAACAAATAAAAAGGAAGAGAATATCTCTTCCTTTTTTGCTACTACAACAAATCTGCCATCTTTTGTATGGTAAGAACATGTAGATAGTGTCATTAATTGATCACCATATTTTGCACTTTTTCCAGTGTCGTATAATGATGCATTTTTTGCACTTTGTATATACGAATTAAACTCTTCTTCATTTTTAGCATCAATAAAATAATAATATCTAAATACATTTTTTTCAGACTTATAATAAACTCTTGATCGAAATACTGAAATTATATCATAATTAGCATCTTCATTGACAGTAGTAAATCTAATAGATGGATGTTCATAAAAAAAAGATTTATTTTCATATTTTAATAAATGTTGAAACATTGTATTATTTTTCATATTATGTCCATAAATTAATAAATTGCTATTTGGCGGTTCCCAATTATAATTTTTATCTAAAAAAATCGCACCATTTATAGAGTTTTGTTTTTTATAATTATGATTCATATAGAAACTATTATCATTGCCCTGTAAAACTGGATAATTAATATCCGTATTTTCTATTTCAATCCAACCAATTATATCTGGATTTTCTTTTTTTAATTCTTCAATTTTTAGCATTCGTTCAGTTTTTAAAGGAGTGGGTTGCGGGGAATTATTAATTTCTATATGTTGATCAATATTTTTAGGCTGTTCTTGAAAGGAATTGCTTTTTTCAATTATAATTTTGTCCAACAAATTGCTTTGATTTTTGGTTTTATAAATATCATAACAATAGTAAACAATGTAAGAAAAAGACAAAACAATAAAAATAGATAATAATATTTTTAATAATTTTTTCATAATAAAAGTATAAGACAAACTTATAAGTTTGTCTTATTTATTTATAATCCCTTTTTCCTATTTAATGCTGTTAGAGACATAGTTGATATTACGAAAACTATAAAGGCTATTAATAAAGAATTATCATTACCAGTTTTTGGTGTTTCATCTTTAACTTTAGGTTCAGGTGATGGAGGTATAACTTCTGGAGAAGGTTCAACATATGAATCACCTGTAAATGTTATATTAGCATTAGAATTACTTTCATATAAAACATTATTATTTTGATCTGTTATAACGACTTTATCTCCTTGTACAAATATTTTGTTTGTTGTTGAATCAGTATTTCTTACTACAAATTGAGTTAAATCTTCATTATCTTGTGCAATATAAATAACATTTACTTTTTCAGATGTAGTAAGAGTACCATTCATTATTAATTCAGGTATTTTATCTCCAGTAGCACTTCCTTTACCAATTTCAATACCATTATTTTCATATTGACCATTTTGACCTAATGTTAAGTTTATAATTTCAACAGTACCAGCATTAACTAATACGCCACCATAGCCATTGTCAGTAGCTGTAACATTATTTAGAACTACATGAGCACCATTATATGACTGAACACCATACTTTTGAGCTTTTGTTAAAGTAATATTAGTTAATGTTAATTTTGTACCTTCTCCTCCAGCAGTAATTAAACTTCCATTTGGACCGTCTGGTGTCCAGTTAGAAGATTCACTAGAAATACTATGTCCATTACCATTTATTGTTAATGTTTTACCTGTAATACTTATAGGACTAGTTAGTACAATGTTATCTGTTAGAGTAATTGTATCTCCATTGTCTGCAGCATTAGATATAGCTTCAGATAAACTAGATTGATTGTTTACTTGATGATCTGAAGCATGAGAAAAATTTGGAGTAAAGATTATTGAAAAAGATAAAGCTATTAATAATAGAGATAATATTTTTAAATTTTTCATTTTAATTCCTTCCTTTCATAATTTGATAAATTTATTTTGTCCAATTATTAAAAAAATATAAAAAAGTTTTATATTTTTTTATTTTTTGTAAAAAAGGTAAAAAAATAGAAGAACTCTGATAGTATATCCTCTGTGTTAGTTGAAATTAATCTTATTAACATTTTTTTTTGAATATGATATAATAATTCAATAAAACTAGGAGAAATATAATGAAAAATTTTATTGATTTAAAAAATGGTGTAAATGAAGAAAAGTTAAAGGAAGTATCTAAAGCTATAAAAAATGGAGAAATAGTAGTTTTTCCAACAGAAACTGTATATGGAATAGGTACTAATGCTTTAAATGAAAAAGCAATAAAAAAACTATATGAAATAAAAAAAAGAGATTTAAAAAAACCTATAAGTTTATTGGTTTCAAATATAGAGATGGCAGAAAGATTTGCAAAAGATATAACAGATATTGAATATAAAATAATGAAAGAGTTCTTTCCAGGACCATTAACAATTATTTTAAAGAAAAAAAATATAGTACCCAATATAGTTACTTCTAATGGTGATACAGTAGGAATTCGTATGCCAGAAGGAGAAATAGCTCAAAAGATAATAAAATATTCGAATGTCCCAATCGCTACGCCAAGTGCAAATATATCAGGTAAAGAAGCGGGAACAGATATTAAACAAATACAAAAAGATTTTGGAGAAAATGTAGACTATTATATAGATGGTGGAAAATGTAAATTTGGAATAAGCTCAACAATTGTTAAAGTTATAAATGGAAGAATTTATATTTTAAGAGAAGGAAGTATAAAAAAGAAAGATATTGAAAAAATAATGGGTTATAAATGTTATTATAATTGAAATTATTTTAATAAATGGAATATAAAATATTGAAAAAAAAATTTACTAATGTTATACTTTTCCAAGAAAGGAAGGAAGATACAATGAACATAAATATTACAGAAAAAGTAAAGTATATAGGTGTTAATGACAAAACATTAGATTTATTTGAAAGTCAATATATTGTACCTAATGGAGTTTCATATAATTCCTATGTAATAGAAGATGAAAAAACTGTAATAATGGATACAGTTGATAAAAGAGCTATTGAGGAATGGCTAAAAAATTTAGAAAGAGTAATTGGAAATACAATTCCGGAATATTTATTAATTTCTCATTTGGAGCCAGACCACTCTGCAGGAATTGAAATATTAGTAGATAAATACCCAGAAATAAAAATAATATTGAGTCAGAGAGCTGCTAATATGTTACCTCAGTTTGTTGATAAAGATTTTTCAGAAAGATTAATAATAGTAAATGAAGGAGATAGTATTGATTTAGGAAATCATAAATTAAACTTTATTATGGCACCAATGATTCATTGGCCAGAAGTAATGTTTACTTATGAATCTACTGAAAAAATACTTTTCTCAGCAGATGGTTTTGGAAAATTTGGAGCATTAGATACGGATGAGGAATGGACATGTGAAGCAAGACGATATTATTTTAATATAGTAGGAAAATATGGGGCACAAGTGCAAGCTATACTAAAAAAAGCAGCTACATTAGATATAAAGAAGATATGTCCTTTGCATGGACCAATCTTAACAGAAAATTTGGAATATTATATAAACAAATATGATATTTGGAGTAGTTATACACCTGAGGATAAAGGAGTTTTAATAGCTTATAATTCAATACATGGAAATACAAAAAATGCAGTAAAAAGATTAGAAGTAATGTTAAAGGAAAATGGAGTTGAAAAAGTTGTAATAAGTGATTTATCAAGAGATGATATGGCAGAAACAATTGAGGATGCTTTTAGATATGATAGAATGATAATAGCTTCGCCAACTTATGATGCTGGATTATTTCCAACAACTGAAAAGTTTTTAAGACATTTAAAACATAAAAATTATCAAAATAGAAAAATAGGAATAATTGAGAATGGTTCATGGGCACCAATGGCTGCAAAATATATAAGACAAATTTTAGAAGAGATGAAAGATATTACAATATATGACCCAGTTGTAACCATAAAAACAAGTATGAAAAATGATAGTATTAAAAAAATGGAAGAATTAGCAAAAGAAGTAGCTAAATAGTCGTTGAAATAAATATAGGAAAATAGAGGAGGTGAAAAATATGAAATATGAATGTACAATATGTGGACATATTTATGATGATAATATAGAAAGTGTTAAATTTGAAGATTTAGATGACGGATGGGTATGTCCTGTATGTGGTGTTGGAAAAGAGTTGTTTAAACTAGTAGAAGAATAAAATTAGCAATGTCAATAATTTAGGAAAATTTCACTAAAAAAGTATATAATTTTATTAGCGAAAATTTCACCTATGTATAATCTT
>CANQQF010000005.1 GCA_947625985.1 uncultured Clostridia bacterium
CTATATTTAAAATAGTATTTTACTTTTCCAAAAAATGTTTTTTTACATTCTAAAAATGTCGAAATTTGTCTTTCTTTTGCTAAATATTCTAATTCTAAAGTAGTAGCTTCAATTTTTAATTCTTTAAGCATCTTATCATATTTCTTTATTAACATACTAGCTTCTTTTTCTTTTCTAGTAGCTTCTTTATATTGGTCATTGATAAATTGAGGTATATTTTCATATTTTATTAGCTTCTTTTCATGATAAAACTCAATTCCACCATTTTTACTAATATTTGTTTCAAATTTAAAAAAATGTGCTAACTCTGTTTGTAAAATAAACATTGCTTTCAACAATTTATAAAATTTAATAGCTTCTTCTCTGGTTGACAATTTTATACGATATGGGCTCTTGATTTTTCCATAAACTTGAGTTTCTCCTATAATTTGTATAGACATATTTCCAAGTCTATCATATACCTCATAAATTAAAGGCCAGTCACTAGTAAAACTCCACAAATAGTTTTCTATATCCTCAAATTGTCTTCTTCTTAAGAAATTATTTGAATATTCAACATTTCTAATTGGTACAAATATTTTACCTGCTCTTCTTGTCTCTAGTTGTCTTTTTAATAAGTAGAAAAATGTTGAATAATCTGAATCTTCAGTTGGTACAATCATAAAATATTTATTAGTCTCTTCTGAATAGTAAATTTGCCACAAATAATTACCATCATATTTAACCTTAAAAGGAATCCTCTTATTAAGTTCTTTTTGTTCTTCTTCAACTTTTTGAATTTCCTCTATTTTTACATCTTGCAACATTTTTAAAAACATTGTATGATATACAACATTTTTTTCGCTTATATTATCTAAGTAATCGCATAATGGTCTAGCTTTTTTATATTTTTTTTCAATTTCATCTAATCTATGTGTTGGTGATAACAAAATTTGAATATCTTTTATTGGAATATATCTATATTGTTTGTATTGATTTTCGTCATAACCTTTCAAAGCAATAAATTCAACTGGTTCATACGTCTGTAAATGTTTTGGTATACGGTTCAAATCGAGTCCTAAATATTTTAATTTTTCTTTTATATTATCTGCTTTCATAGTTGTTGCCAAAAGCTCTTCTCTCCTTTCTGCTTTTACATTTATTTGATTATTTCATAGAAATTTACAAATTCATACCCTCTATCTCTAAAATAAGCAATAATCTGAGGTAGAGCTTCTACCGTTGTAACTTTCTCCTGAGAATCATGCATTAATAGTACTACACTATTCTGATTTTTCACAGTTTCATCTGTTCGTGCTATAAGCTTTTCAACGGGCAAACTATTCGCTTCAGCATCTCCTGACAAAGCATTCCAATCTACATTTACTATTTGATTTTCTAATAGTAATTGTTTTGCTTGATTTTTTAAATCTGCATATTTTCCTCCTGCTAATCCTCCAGGAAATCTAAATAGATGTGGTTCGTACTCAGCTTCTCCAATTGCTCTTTGTATTGCTTGTACACACTGTGTATACTCAGCAAGAACAGTGTCTACAGATGTATATATCTGAGAATAAACATGTGTATATCCATGGCTTGCAATATAATGCCCTTCATCATAGGCTCTTTTTACTAAATCTGGTTGAGCTTCAACTCTATTTCCAAGTTCAAAAAAAGTAGCTTTAATACCTTCTTGTTTTAATATGTCTAATATTGATGGAGTATTACTAGAAGGTCCATCATCAAAAGTTAAAAAAACTCTTTTTGTATCAGATTTGTATATATTTTTGATATTGTCCATTCCTTCTTGTGTAAGTTTTGGCAATTTTGCTTGTCTAGCTGCTTCTTTTTCTTTTTGTTGTCTAATTACTTCTGCTTCCTGTTCTTTTATCTCTATTATACGTTGTGCTTCTTCTTCTCTTCTTTCTTCCTCATTTTTTGAAACAATAGTTAATGTTCCTATAGTAATGACTACAACTACCAATGCTAATACTGATGACAATACTATAACTTTTTTTCTATTTAGTTGTCTCTTTACTTCTATATGGTAAAAACTTGGTTTTGCCTCTGGATGCATCTTTTCTTTAAGATTATCATAAGCATCAATGATTTTATACTTTGTACTATTAAAAAATCTTTTTATTTTCTGCCAAAAATTAACTTTATCATATTGGGGAATTATATCTTTTATATCAACATTCTCTTTTGTATTATCAACTCGTTTCCATCTCATTTTTACCCCTTCTATTTTTCTATATTTTTTAGCTCTTTTATTTCTACCTTATTATACACTATATTCTTTTTTTTTACAATAAAAAATAATTAATTTTAGAGCAGTAGTCAATTGAAGCTATTCTCAACTATCTTCAATCTGTAACTGTCAAAAATTAATTATTTTTTATATTATTCATCTTTTGTTGTATTAATTTTGAAAAATTTAAATAATTCAACAACTATAATAGGCATTAAAATTAAAACAATTAATTCTAAAATGTTTTTACCTGGTAATACTGGTATACCAAATATAGCTCTTAATGGTGGTATTAATAATACTGCAAGCATTAATGCTACTGATACTAGTATTGCTAAAATTAATTTTGAATTGTTAAATACTTTTGTTTTAAATATAGATTTTTTATTATTTCTTATATTAAATACATGTATTAATTCTGAAAGGGCTAAAGTAGCAAATGCCATAGTTTGACCTACTGCTATTTTAGACTGATTTAATGACATACCTGGAATTTGAGTTTCTACTGAAGCAATTCCTATAACAAAAGCTATAAGAGTAAGTAATCCAACCATTATTCCTTGATATACAATTCTCCATGTATTTCCTTTTGTGAATACTCCTTGTTGTGGCTTTACAGGTTTTCTTTTCATTATTCCTGGCTCTGCAGGATCAAATGCTAACGCCAATGCAGGTAAAGAATCTGTTATTAAATTTACCCACAAAATATGTATTGGTAATAATATTTCAACAACTTTGATATCTGTTATATAAAAACATTTAGCAATTAATGGTGCAAATACTGTTGCTAAAAAGATTGCAATAATTTCTCCAATGTTACTTGATAATAAAAATTGAATAACTTTTAGTATGTTATCATATATTCTTCTTCCTTCCTCTACTGCAGACACTATTGTTGCAAAGTTATCATCTGTTAATATAACATCAGCTGCTTCTTTTGCAACATCAGTTCCAACAATTCCCATTGCACAACCAATATTTGCTTTCTTTAATGCTGGACTATCATTTACACCATCACCTGTCATAGCAACTATTTCGCCATTCTTTTGCCATGCATTTACAATTCTAACTTTATGTTCTGGTGATACTCTAGCATATACACTATAATTTCTTATATTTTTAATCAAATCCTCATCAGATATTTTCTCTAATTCACTTCCTGTTAAAGCTTCACTTTCATCTGATAAAATTCCTAAATCTTTAGCAATAGCCATTGCAGTTATTTTATGATCTCCTGTTATCATAACAGTTTTAATTCCAGCTGTTTTACATTTTTGAACTGCAAGTTTAGCTTCTTCTCTAGGAGGATCAATCATTCCAACCATTCCAATAAATGTCAAATCACTTTCTAAATTTTTCATTTCTTCTTCAGATGGAATATGATCAATCTCTTTATATGCACAAGCTAATACTCTTAATGCATCTTTGGCCATTTCTTCATTATGTTTCTTTATTGATTTTTTATAAGTTTTTAAATCTTTTTTTATCTCGTTGTTACTTAAATATGAATTACATCTTTCAAGTAATTCATCAACTCCACCTTTTGTATAAACAATATATTTATCTTCATCTTTGTTTACAGTTGTCATTAATTTTCTTTCTGAATCAAAAGGTATTTCTTTAATGCGAGGTTTCTTTACTTCATTAACTTTTACACCTAACTTTATTGCCATATCTACTAATGCTGTTTCAGTAGGATCTCCTGTTAATTCTCCTTTTTCTCCTATTTTTGTATCATTACATAGTAAATTAGCATAAATTAATTTTTTTAAATCCTCATCAATAGTAAGTTCTTTTAATTCAGAAATTCTTTTTGTTTCACCATTTATGTATATCTTTAAAGTTGTCATTTTATTTTGTGTAAGTGTTCCTGTTTTATCTGAGCAAATTACTGTTGCACTTCCCAAAGTTTCAACTGACGGTAATTTCTTTACTATAGCATGCTTTTTAACCATTTTTTGTACACCAATTGCTAGCACTATTGTAGCTACTGCTACTAATCCTTCTGGAATTGCTGCAACTGCTAAACTTACTGCTGTCATAAACATTTCTAATACTTCTTTACCTTGTAATAAACCTATTCCAAAAATCACAAAACATATAATTATAGCTACTATTCCTAATGTTTTTCCTAATTTATTTAATTTTTGTTGAAGTGGTGTTTCTTGATCTTCAACTTGATTAATCATTCCAGCAATTTTACCTACTTCAGTTTGCATTCCTGTTTCAACAACTATTCCTTTTCCTCTACCATATGTTATTAAACTTGATGAAAATAACATATTATTCCTGTCGCCTAATTCAACTTCGCCATCTAATTTATCAATCTGTTTTTCTACAGGAACTGATTCTCCTGTTAATGATGATTCTTGAGATTTTAGATTAACAGCTTCGACTATTCTTAAATCGGCTGGAATATAATCTCCTGTATCTAAAACTACTATATCTCCAGGTACTAAGTTTTTTGAAGGTGTTACTTTAACTTTTCCATTTCTTATTACTTTAGATGCATGATCTGTTAACCTTTGTAAAGCCTCAAGTGATTTCTCTGCTTTATTTTCCTGTGAAACTCCTATAATTGCATTTACTAATACTACAATCAAAATAACTATTGTATCAGTAAGACCTTCACCTTCAGCAACTCCTACAACTCCTGAAACGATTGCCGCGATAATCAAAATAATTATTGAAAAATCTTTGAACTGATCCAAAAATTTTTGTAGTAATCCTTTTTTCTTTTTGGTTTGCAATTCATTAGCTCCAAATTTTTCTCTTTTTTCAGTTACTTGTTTATCTGAAAGTCCTTTTTCAATATTAGTTTCTAGCTTTTTTTCAACATCCTTAATTTCTAGGTTAAACCACTGTTTTTTCATCAACTCTCTCCTTTTTATTAAATTTATTACTATGTAAAAGTACAAAAAAAGCAAGCCTTCAAAGGTTCCCCTTAAAAGTCTTGCTTACTTTTTTCAAAGTTTACTAACCAGATGTGTAGGACATCGCGACTGTTGATTAGCAATTTATAAGCTACTCCCTTTTAATTTATTACTATATTTTATACTTCTAATCTTTAGTTTTTTCAAAATAACTATTTTATTCAATAATATTGGTGACCCCTACGGGAATCGAACCCATGATTCCACCTTGAGAGGGTGGCGTCTTAACCGCTTGACCAAGGGGCCATATTGTACCTTGTTATTTATATCATTTTTTCTTGTTTTAGTCAAGGCACTATCTTATTTTAGCAAAAATTTCTTTTAATCTATCATGCTTGCCTGTCATAAATAAAAATCCTATTAAAGCTTCAAAAGCTGTTGCATGCATATATTCATGTACATTAGCATGCTTTGGTAGATGATAATTTTTTGCATTCCTACCTCTTCTAACTATTTCTTTTTCATCCTCAGTTAAATCATCATAAATTTTTTCTAGTATTTTTGCCTGAGCTTGTGCTTTAACATATTTTATTGACTCTATATGTAATTTATGTGGTTTTAAGTTTGTTTCATTTACTAAATTTGTTCTAATATAAAGTTCATAAACCGCATCCCCCACATACGCCCATGTAAGTGGTGAAAGCAAATTAATTTCATCTTCACTTCTTCTTATATTTATCCATTCGTCCATTCGATTGTTATTCTCCCTATTATTCCATTTTTGTATTCGTCTAATAATATTTTTGCTGTTTTCTCTTCATCAATATTTCCTCCAGATATAATGCATCCTCTCTTTTTACCTATTTCCAAAAACACATCATATATATTACTATTTTCATCTTGCTCTTGATTTAGTAATTTATCAACTGATTCTATTGATATTTTATATCTATCACATAATTTATCTTTATAATTTTCAATCAAGAATTTCGTTAGATAATATGCAACTTCAGTTTTATCTAAAATATCTTCACGTATTGTTCCTGTAAAAGCTAAATGTAAGGCAATTTCATCATTTTCAAACTTTGGCCATAATATACCCGGTGTATCAAGTAACTCTACTTTTTCATTAACTCTAATCCATTGTTTCTGTTTTGTAACTCCAGGCTTATTTCCTACTCCTGCAGTTTTCTTTTTTGATATTCTATTTATAAAAGATGATTTTCCCACATTAGGAATTCCAATTACCATGGCTCTGACTTTTCTTCCAACTCTACCCTTTCCATATTGTTGTTTCATTTCATCTTTCATAAATTTTTCTATTTCTTTTATACAAATTTCTATTCCCATTCCAGAATTTGAATTTGTTAAAATGGCAGGTATATTTTTATTTCTAAAATAGTTTACCCACCTTTGATTTTGTTTTTCATCTGCTAAATCACATTTATTTAATACTATTATCTTTTTCTTATTTTTTATCACTTCTGCTATATCAGGATTTTGACTTGCTACTGGTATTCTTGCATCTAATATTTCTATTACTACATCTACTAACTTTAAGTCTTCAGATATTTGCCTCTTAGTTTTTGCCATATGACCTGGATACCAATTTATATTTGTTTTATTTTCTTTATCCATTATTATTTTTCTCCTCAAGAACTGTTTGTTTTTTTATCTTGATATATAGTAACAACTATAATAATTATAAACATTTTGTTATAATCATTATAGTTGTTATCTCTTAGATTCATATTGTTTAGTTAACTTTATATTACTAATGTGTATTTAATATTAGAATTTATAGTTATTTCTATCTGCTCTTTCATCAAATTCTCTATCAAAGTTTTCATTTTTATAGAACCAATCTGTTTTCTTATCTTTTGGGTTTGCAATTCTTGCTTTATCTGCAAGCATGTCTAATAAAACTGCTATCGGTAAAATTATTCCAATAATAGATACTAGAGCTCCAATAGTATTATTTACAGATACTGTCCCATTCATTATTGAATATAAATTACTAAATGCTTCAGATCCAAAATAATATCCATAAGAAATTAAATATAATATAGCTCCTATAATTTTTCTCTTTATAATTAAACAAGCACATATAAGCACTACAAATAATAATATGATTTCTACAGTTATATTAGACGATTGTATCACAAATTCTCTATTCATTGAACTCATAACTGCAACAATTACCCTAAATACCCAAAACATAAACATAAATACTACTATCATCCATGTTGAAAAGTTTTTCATTTGTTTCACCTCTTGTTAAAAATATTTTTTTAGGCGGATTGTATAATATCCATCCGCCTAATCCACTTTTATATTAGTCTACAAAATCAAAATCATTTTTAAACTTTTCTTTAAATATTTCAAATACTTGATTTAATATTGATTCATCTTCTACACTAATGTAAGATTCCTCTTCATCATCAGGAGTATCTTTATCTTCAATTTGAAGTATTACTACTTCTCCTTCTTCTTCTTCTCCTTCTGTTGTAACAGGTAATAAAATTACATACTCTTCATCGTTTAATTCTACTAAATCTAAGAACTCAAACTTAACTTCATTTCCATCTTCATCTTTCAAAGTTATGATATTATCAAATTCTTCATTTTCATTGATGTTTTCTTCGTTCATTTTATTCTCCTTTCTCGAATATCTCTATCCTTAGAAAATCTATGACGATTTTCTATATAATAATAACGTATTTAAAAGAATTTTGCAATATTTTTTTTTATTTTATTTAATTGTTTTTCCTCTTATTAATATAGCTTTCCAAAATATACTCTGCTGAAATAGTATCAACTATTGATTTTTTCTTGTTTTTGTTTATATCCAATAAATTCATAGTCTTATGTGCTTCAACAGTTGTCAGTCTTTCATCCATCGTTTCTATATTATATTTATTATATTTGCACTTAAGTTTATGAATAAATTTTTCTGTAATTTCAGCTCTTTCTGATTTCGTACCATTCATATTTAATGGCATTCCAACTACAATTGTATCTATTTCATATTTTTCTAATATTTCGTCTAATCTTTTTAAAATAATTTTATCTGAATTTTTTCTTTCAATTGTTTCTAATCCTTGTACAGTAATGTTAAGTGGATCTGTTATTGCTATTCCTACTCTAGCATCACCGTAATCTATTCCTAATATTCTTTTACTATTCATCGTCAATTCCTATATAATTTTTTACCATTTTTTCTAACAATTCATCTCTCTCTATTGATCTTATTTTATTTCTTGCATCATTATGACTAGTTATATATGTTGGATCTCCTGATAAAATATATCCTACTAGCTGATTAATTGGATTATATCCCTTTTCAACTAGGGAATTATACACTTCTTTCAGAGTTTCTTTAACTTTTGCATTTTCTTCTCTGTAAACTTCGAAACTCATTGTTTTATCAAATTCCATAATACTCTATACCTCCTTTAGATATTATTAATGTCACTTTCATTTCTTGGAGCACTGTCTAAGTATTTTTCTAGTTTTTTTATAACTTCTTCTAATCCTGTTCCTTTGTAATAAGATGCTATTACAAAATTCAAAATTGGTTCAGAATATTCTTCTTGTACTTCATTCGTATGTTCGGCTCCTTGTAATTCTGCTGATACATTACTATTTAATGGGTTATTTTGCATCATTTGCTCAGTTTGCTGATTTTGAATTGGTTGATTATTTTGTAATAATCCTTTTGTCGTGATTTTTAAAGCTTCAACATTTTCTTTTAAATCATTTAAAAATTCGGCAACACTTTCAACATCTACACCTGAAAAAGCAATTACAAATTTAGGTCCCATATATCTTACAAATATATAATCTCCAGATATATTACCTGCAACATATTTACTAACTTCTGTTATAACACTATTACCCATTTCTCTTGAGAAGTCTTTATTTATATTTTGTAAATTTATTATTCTAAACATACATATTGTTGATACTGTATACTTATCAATAGTTTTCTTTCCTTCAGTATATAGATAAGCTTCTGATTGTAATCCTGAAAATCTATCTGTTCTATCCATAGACTCTAGTGTTTTCTGATGAACTACAGTTTTTAGTACTGCAACAATATTAGATTTGATTTTTTCTAATATTGTTGTATCAACATTATCGAAGTCGTGTGGAGTTCCACTTTCTATAATCCAATATCCAATATAAACATTGTCAATATATAATGGGAAGAAGATTGCTGCTTTTGCTCTACCAAACTCAGATTGTTGATATGGTAATTGCTCTCCTTCCTTATTTACTGTAATATATTTAGGAGTAGCTGTAGTAATACTATCTTTAAATATACCTACATCTTGCAATGTTTTTAAAGATTCCCAATGCTTTTTTTCAACATTTGAAGCTTTTATTATATACTCTGTACCATCAAAGACAACAATAGTTGAATATTTTATTTCATATTTATCAATTAATATATCATTAATTTTCTTTATTTTTTGGTCAACTGTTATATCTTCACCAATTGTAGAAATAAAATCCTGTATAACACTTAAATTGGTAACTCTTTGTCTAATATCTTTAAATTTCTTTAATCTTTTATGCAATGAAAAGTTGTATGCAACTAATATAATAACAACAACTATCAGTGACACCATTCCTACTCCTAATAATACAGCCACTTTTTTCCTCCTCATTTACTCGTATTTTAAAAATTTCTTTTCATTTGATTTAATGTGTTATTCATACTTTGTGAAAAATCTCCTCCACCTCTATTACCTGGTCCAAAAGCTGAAGGTGGTCTATAAGGTTGATTTGCTCCTCCTCCACCTGGTACTAGTGGATACACCATATTAGCTAATTCTTTAAGTGATTGCATAAACACTTTGGAATATCCTTTTAAAGAAATTTCACAGTTAATTATATTTTCCAAATACCTAATATAGGTATCATCTTCAAAAGGTATAGTTATATATTTTACTGTATTTCTATCAAATAATTCAGACATATATGACATAGCTGGATCAGTATAATATGCCATACCTCCAATAATAGTTTTTTCTTGTATTCCTCTAACTTTTACAGCTTTATTGATTATTATTCTTATTTTTCTTTCATCTAACGCATTTTTAGATTTTAATTTTCTTAAAAATGCTGTCAATGGCTGAATAGTTAAAATATCTAAACTTTGTACTAAATAAATTTCTTGTGATTGTTTAAAATATCCTATTGGCGTATTAAAGTCTGTATCTATCAATACCAAAGAATAATTTTTAATTAAAGTCTCTAATACTTCATCAACCATTTCAATTTTTTCATCATCACCTGGTAATGATGTATAAATTGTTAAATTTTTATTAACCATTATTCCTGCTGGTTGTTTATTTACCAAACTATCAAAACATCCTAAAGCTATTTCTCGTAGACTTTCTTCATTCTTTGTATATATATAGTATGAATTTTTATTTGTAGTAGCATCAAGTATAGCTGTTTTTATTCCCATTGAAGAAGCTAATTCAGCTAAATTATTAACTATAAATGATGTACCATTTTTACTTGTTCCTAAAAAAGAAACTAACTTTTTATCTGATGTTAACAAACTTACTATATCAATTGTATTTACATATTCATTTCTTTTCTTGTTATTAGAAATTCCTGTATATGCATAATTATTATGCTCTGAATCATCAAACTCATCCAATTTTCCATATGCTTTCGCACTATCATATGTACTTTTTTGTTGGTTAGTTTCAAATTCATCAACTACATTTATAGGCTGATTAAGAGATGAAGATTGAATCGTATTCATATTTTGTACTGAATCAATCGGTTGAACAGGATCAATTGGTTGCACTGGTTCAACTGGTTCAACTGGTTGCACTGGCTCAATTGGTTGCACAGGCTCAACTGGTTGAATAGGCTCAATCGGTTGAACAGGATCAATTGGTCGCACTGGCTCAATTGGTTGTATTGGTTCAACTGGTTGCACTGGCTCGATTGGTTGTATTGGTTCAACTGGTTGTACTGGCTCGATTGGTTGTATTGGTTCAACTGGTTGTACTGGCTCGATTGGTTGTATTGGTTCAACTGGTTGCACTGGTTCGATTGGTTGTATTGGTTCAACTGGTTGCACTGGCTCGATTGGTTGCACTGGCTCGATTGGTTGCACTGGCTCGATTGGTTGTATTGGCTCGATTGGTTGCACTGGCTCGATTGGTTGTATTGGCTCAACTGGTTGTATCTGTTGTATTGGTTCTGGCTCAAGTGAATCTATAGATTGATATGGTTCAATTGGTTGTATTGGTTGTATTGGCTCAGTTGGTTGAAGTGTTTTTATTATTGAATCCACATTCTCTATAGGTTGAATCTTTGGTTGAGCTGGTTGTACTGGTTCAATTTCTTGTACTGATTCTATATTTTCTACTTGTGAATTATTTTCAATCTCTTCAGGTAAAGGATTCTTTCTAGGTCTTCCTCTTCCTCTTTTTGGCCTAGGTGGTTCTGATTCAGGTAAAGGATTCTTTCTAGGTCTTCCTCTTCCTCTTTTTTTAGGTACTTCTTCTACAACTGTTTCTGCTTGTCCTAATTCTTCTGGTTGCATTGGCTGTACTGGCTGAGATTGTTGTACCGGTTCAATTGGTTGCACAGGTTCAACTGGTTGTGTTGGCTGTACTGGCTCAATTGGTTGTACAGATTCAACTGGTTGTGTTGGCTGTACTGACTCAATTGGTTGTACTGGTTCAACTGGTTGCGTTGGCTGTACTGGCTCTATTGGTTGTACTGGTTGAACTGGTTGAGTTGGCTGTACTGGCTCTATTGGTTGTATTGGTTGTATTGGCTGTGTTGGTTCTATTGGTTGAACTGGTTGAGTTGGCTGTACTGACTCAATTGGTTGTATTGGTTCAACTGGTTGTGTTGGCTCTACTGGATTTACCGGTTGAGTTGACTCAAGTGACTCTATTATATCTTCAGGTGTTACATCATCAAACCCAATTGTATAGTCATCTTCATTCTCAACTTTTGTATTATAGTTCATTCCTGGAACATGCCTTGTTTCAGGTCTCTGACCAGCCATTGAACTTGTAATTTGATGTTGTTGTTCTGGTGGTATATATTTTCTTTCTTCTCTTCTTTCTTTACGTCTATCTATTAATTCGATATTAACTTCTCTTTTATTCTTTGCTAATTTTCTTACATTTCCCATTGATGCTGGAATAACTACTGGTTGTTTTAATATTTCTTTTCCTGCTTTAGTTTCTAATAACTTTTCAGTTGGTCCATCATTTTGTTTTGTTCTTCTTAAATCATCTGAAATCATGTTATTAAATGACATTACCTTTTGATATTTAGAAGACTTTTCTTCTAATACAGCTCTTACATTTAAAGGTAGTACTTTACTTATAACACGTAATTGTTTATCATTATATTGTTCAGCTATATTATCAAAACTTTCAACATATTTTTCTTCTTCTTTTCCAAGTTTTTTGAAATGAGCTAATATGTTTTGTATTTCTATTTCACTAACATCATCTTCACTTTCAGGTGTATAATTAACATCATCTGAACCTATTTTGTAATATTCCTTAGCTTCTCTTTTTGTACGAGGTCTATGCAATAATGAACAAACTTCTTCAATACTTCTTTCAGGTCCAATTAAAGCATTATAAACACCTATTCCAAATAATTTAACTAAAATAGAATCTGATTTCATTCTTCTGTCTGTACATATTAGAATAATAGGGATATCCTTACCTCTACCATTTGAAGCTTCATCACTTATACTATCTAATTTTTCAAATATAAACTTGTCTATCTGATCATATTGTGAATGTGTAAAAGCTTCCAAATCTTCACTTATAACTATTCTATCATATGTTTTATCTTTCTGTATTTCTTTTAAAATTGCATTAAAGTAATAAACATTTTTACTTGATATAATTTGTTTATATTCAGCTTGATATTTTTTCACTATTGATTCTGAAATTTCCTCATTACTTATAGCAAATAGTACTTTCATTTGTTACCCCCTTCCAAACTTTACAAACACCGCAAATGCTAGTGGTAATATTTGGCAAATAATTAATATTGTTATAAAGGTTACCATTAATGCCATACCTTTTTCTAATGTATCTAACTTTCTAATACCTAATACATATTGATGTATGGCTCCTATAGCAATTCCTAAAAAACATAATGGAATACTGTATATTCTAACTAAATTTAATATGTATGCTACTACTCCATATGCATCTGAGCCATATTTTTGTTTATAATCTTTAATTGAATCCATTTCATCTTTTTTCATTTGAACTAATTGTCCTTCAACTTCATTGGACAATATAGAGTTTTGTACTGCTTCAACTTTACTAACTGACGAAAAAATTCCTAAAAGCATTAATGTTAATAAAGTAATTATCGTTAACTTTTTCATGTTTTGCCCCTTTCTTTACCTGTTTTTGGGTAAAGTTTCCATTACTCCTATATCATACAATATCTTGTAAAAAATATCAAGTTTTTTTATGAAAATTATGGTAGTTCTTTATATAATTTTTATTATAATTTATTATATAAAGATTGCATAATTTCATACACTTTATTAGCCCATTCTTTATCAGAAGCATACTTATTATTTACTCCTGTCAAAGTAGACGAACTATAATATTTTCCTGACGCAGTTTCTCCTCCATATATCTGTGTTCCATGTGGATTTAAATAATATTTAACCAATACTCTTGCAATCAAATCTATACTTTCTGAATAATTTGAAAAATTATAAGCACCATTATAAGGATTTGAATCATATGCCCCATATCCAAATAAATTTTTTTTACTATTAGCAATATTTGAAGTTCCCCATGAACTTTCGTGAATCGCCATAGAAGCTACAAAAACTCCATTTATATTATATTGTGATTCTATGTAATAAAAATATTCTGCATTACTTGATATCACACCCTTTGTATCTCTACTATCTGTCAGAATTTTTTTAAATTGATCTAAAGATAGTCCACTTGGCTGATTTAGTTTCATATCAAAACTTAAATTTGATACAGCCTGTTCCTTTGTTTTTCCTCCTTTTCCATTTGTAACTGAAGTACTGTTCTCTGGAGTAAATTCTTCATTTGGATTTATATATGATGTTCCTTCTGACTTAACCCATCCATATGTACCATTTGAAGAGATATTGTACCATTCATTTTGAATAGATTTTACTTTTAATTCGGTATCTTTATTCAATGATGCTACCTTTTGAGAGTTATCATTCGGCTCTAACATAACAGATAATCTACTTGCTGTTACATAAACAATATCACCAACTTTAACAACATGCTTACTTGTATAGTTAGAACCTCCAACTTCAACAATTTTATTCATTGAAGCTTTTGTAACTTTACAACTCAATTGTTCTTCTGCTACTACTTCATTATTTTCATAAGTTTTCTGAACTACTATTTCTTGTTTTCCTGATCTACCTTCCTGAACAACTTGCACCATCCCTTTTGGTAATTTTGAATTAACTTTATATTTTGTTAAATATTCTAACTCAACTTCTTGCTTCTCTATTTCTTGTCTACGATTTCCTCCAACATTTTTTTCAATAATATTATCCAAATTTACAACTTCTGCATTACTGATTGTAATATTTGAACTTTCTGATTCTTCCTTTCCATAAGTTTTACTTTTATCAAAATATAAAAAATAACATTGGATTAACATCAATAGAATTATAAAAAAAACTAGAAAAAACGCTATATGCTTTATTGAGATTTTATTTTTCATACAAATCACCTGTCTATATTTTATATTTTCTGTTTGTTTTTGTCAATGAGATTAATTGGCAGTTAAATGTCTTGATTTTATAGCATTTTTATAATAAAATTAGCATAAACTATATTGGAGGAATACATATGAAAAAAAAAGTAATTTTTACAGTATTATTTGTAATCTCAATATTAATTTTAATTTTTCTTTCTTTAGTGGTTTTTAATAGAGTTAAAATAGGTCAATGTTTAGAAAAAACTTTAGATTTTGCTGAAAAAAATAAGGAAATAATATTTAGCATTGATAAATGCACTTTTTTTAGTGGAGTTGATACCAAAAATAAAGCTAGTTCTATTACTAATTTTACAATTGAAAATTTATATCAATACACAGATATGGCTTTTTTCATAAATAATCATAGTGATGAAAATAATATGGAAAACACATTAAAATCTGTTAATATATCAAATATACAATTTACTCAAAAACCTCAAGAAGGTGAACCCTCTTTATATTATAAGAACATAAATAATTTTGCTAAAAGTGAAATAGTTGATTCAAATAAAATTGATAATGAACTAAACTTCGAAATTTCTTCAGAGGATAATTTAAATTTTGAAAAACCTGAACTTTACAACAATTGTGCTAGTCCCATCGTATTTTCTTATATTAATAGTAATATAAAAACAGATTACACGTTTACAGACACTAGTACACCTATTACTTATGATGGAAGTTTACTAAAACGTCTAAACATTTCTCTTGATTCTCTTGATGCAGTTTTGAGTTTTGATATTTATATAACAAACAATTTAGACCAAAAATTTAAAACAACTGTATATAAAAGAATTCCACTTCAAGATTCAGACGGAAAAAACACAATATATGATGGAAAGTATACTGGAAAGTCAGAAGAAACTAGCTATATCTTTTATAGATACCAATAACTATAAAAAAAGAAGCTTAAGCTTCTTTTTATTTTTTTCTATTAAGTATAAATCTTTCTTTAAGTGATAGCTGAATTGGTCTTGGTGTGTCAATATCAATAGCTTTATTTTTTAACACCAATTCAGGATTTATGGTTGTTAGTTCTTCTAATTTTTCATCTCCAACAATATTTCTAATTATTCCCAAAATTTCTGGTATTCGTGTATAAATAGTTCCTTGTCTATGTACATCACTTCCTAAGAAGTGAATCATATTATTTTCTAGAAATTTTTTTGCAATAATTTTAGATTTTTCATGATATTGTCCAATAATACTACCATAATTCATTTGCATAAGAACACCCTTTTCAATTAAATCATAAATTATTTCCGGCTCTTTTTCCACATAACTATATCTTTCAGGATGTGCTAAAATAGGTTTCAATTTATTTTGCAACATTTCATAAACTGCATCATAAATGAACATCGGCTTTGAATCTAATGGCATTTCAAATAAAACATAACATGTTCCATCGACAGGTGTTGCCTTGCCTTCTTTAAGTAATGAAATTATATTTTCACTTAAATAAATTTCATTACCTAAATGAATCTTTATATTATGATTTCCTTCTTCAAGCTTTCTATTTATAGCTTCAATCAATTGCATCCTTTGTTCTACATCTGATTCATAATATCCTTCAATATAATGTGAGGTAGAAATTATTGTATCAAATCCTGCCTTTTCTGCTTCATCTATTAATTTAAATGTTTCTTCTACACTTCTTGCCCCATCATCAACATTAGGCAATATGTGTGAGTGAAAATCTATCATTACAAATCTCCTAATTTTTTCTTTTCTCTATCTATATATTCATTAATTTCTTTCAATATTTGTTCTTGCTTATCATATGGCATAGTTTCATCATGTTTTGGTCTTTTCTTTTCTGGTTTATCTTTTCTTGTTTCTGTTTTCACTTTTGATTTTGAGTTTGTATTTGCTTTAGTATTTTCTTTTCTTTTATTAATTTGATTTATAGTCTCTTCCATTTTTCTTTTATTTTTAGCATTGTTATTACTTTTTGCTATAGTTTTAGATTTTTTACTTTTTGCTATAGTTTTAGATTTTTTACTTTTTGAGGTATTTTTTGCATTTGGTTTACTCAAGTTTCGACTTGAAGTAGATCCATAATAATATGATTGTTCATATTTTCTTGTTGAAATAGGAACTTTATTAAATACAACTCCAGCAATATTTCCATTAACATTTTTTATATTTGTAATAACTCTTTTTAAATCTTCTCTTTTTGTTTGTTGATGTGCTGTTACTATAACAGTAGTATCTACAAGTCTTGAAAGTATTACTGAATCAGTAACTAAGTCACAAGGTGTTCCATCAATAATTACTATATCTGACAACTCTTTTAATTCATCTAATAACTTAATCATTCTAGGTGAAGTTAAAAGTTCAGCTGGATTAGGTGGAACATTTCCTGCTGCTAATAAACATAAATTAGCTATCTCAGTTTTTTGAATATATTGTGTTATATCTTTTTCACCATCATTATTATCGTCATCATTTTCATCAAAACCTGACAAAAAATTTGATAAACCTGGCTTAGGAAGTGCACCAAATATAGTGTACTGTCTACCTTTTCTCATATCAGCATCAACTAATATAACTCTTTTCCCAGCTTGTGCAAAAGTAACTGCGAAATTTGATGACACCCAACTTTTACCTTCTCCGGGCGAAGTAGATGTTATTAATATTGTTTTTAATTTTCTACTTGTATTCATAAATTGAATATTAGTTCTTAAAGTTCTAAAAACTTCTGAAATAGGAGATTTTGGATCTCTATGTGCAATTAATTCTTTTTTCATATTTACTTACCTTTCCTTTCACCATCAACATTGTAAACTGGAATAGATACTAAAACTGGTATCTTTATACCTTGTTCAATTTCGTCAGTTGTTTTAATTGTTGTATCTAACATATTTGCAATCAATACATATATTATAGCAATAACAAATCCTATTGCTGCAAATATTGCTATATCCTTAATATGATTTACATTAGATGGACTACTTGGCGTTTCCGCATCATCTACAACATGCACATTATTTATGTTATAAATTTCTCCTACTTTTTGAGCAAATACTTTAGCTATTTCATTAGCTATTTTCATAGCATTAGTCGGAATTATATTTGTGACTTTAATTTCTATAAGTTCCGTATCTTTTACTGAACTTACTGAAATATTTTTTCTTAATTCAGATTCTTCAACATCAATATTTAAATTAGAAATAACCTGTCTTAAGACATTTTTACTTTTTACCAATTCGCTATATGTTGATATTAATTTTGAATTCAAAGTAACATCGGTAGTTGTAATAGATTCAGATGACTGCGTACCAGTTGATACAGAAGAATTGTCATTTGCAGTTGCTAAAACAAGAGTTGTAGATGCAGTATATACAGGCGTTACAAATTTATAAGAATAAATAATCCCTATAACTACTAATATTGCTACTATTAATAAGATTTTCATTTTACCTTTCCAAAAAATATTAAATAATTCTTTTAAATCAATCTCGTCCATTACTCTCTCCTTTTTATTTTCTTATGTGACAACTTTATTCTATTCTTCTTCCTCTTCTTTATATTTTATACTATCAATTATGTTGCCAAATATTATTAATACTATTCCTACAATTAATAATATGTATCCATAATTTGCTACCTGACTCATTACATCATTTAAGACTGTTCTTATGGATTTTGAAAAAGTTTCACTTAAAATAGTAATTGTATCAATTTTAATCTTCGAATTGATAAAATAATTAATAAATATATTTAATACTCCAATAGATGTAAGCGCAACTCCTGAACTTGAAAATCCTTTAAATGGTCTTTTATAGCATATTCCAAACACTAGTAGCACAGCTACTAATATCATTACCAATAAAACCTTATTTCCTTTTTGGCTATATTTTAAAATTTTCACAAGTACATTATTTATATTCTTTTCATAATCTGTATGAATCATCGTTGATGTATATTCATCACTAATTGTATTAATATATGTATCTATAGCACTTTCATCTTCTGCTTTTAATCCTTGACTTTTCATTAACTCATCAATTTTTGTTCTTAAATTTGTTTTAATTTCTGTTACGTCTATTTTTTCATCTGCACCATCATAAATATTATTAATCATAATATTTACATCGTTTTTCACCTTTTCTTCAGTTATTATATCTCTTAAATTAATATCATCTAGACCTGATTGTCCAATATATTTTTCAAAGTTAGATTGTATTTCATTGTACATTCCTTCATAATAATTTGTTTCTTCTAGCTTTGATAGGATATATGATTTACTTAAAATCGTAGAAGAAGCAATATTAAGAAAAATAAATGCAAATATACAAATAGCTATAATAAAAATTAATATATATCTTATTATTAAAGATAATCCTTTCATCACTTCTCCTCCTTTTATTGTTCTAACTCAGCATATACAACATATCTTTGAGTTGTATAACCAATATTATTAAATGGATAACATGTATATACCATTAATATTTCTTTTTCATCTTGAATAGGTACTTTATCTAATTCTGTTTCTTTTATTAACTGCATATCATATATTTTATAAGTATATTTACCGTATGAAGTCGTTACAGTTATCTCGTCACCTTTTTTCAATTCAGAAAATCTTCTAAATACTTTTTTTGAATTATGTCCCATCATCAAAACAGAACCACCTTCACCAGGGAAATAACTTCCACTTGAATGTCCTACTCCATTTTTTAAAACTTCCAAAGAATCACCATAATAAACTGGTAAATCAACATCTATTCTTGGTATTTGAATAGTTGCATATTGAGTACCATATTCTGGATAGCTTTGTAATTTATTTTCATTTTCTAGCATTTTTATTTCTTTAACTTCTGGTTTGTTTTCAATATCAATTGCCACTTTATTTATTAGTGAAATATAATCTTCTATTTGTTTCCCAGCTAACAAATATATTGCCCCAATAATAATTACACTAATAAATAAAGCAACTATTACATTCATAATAGTTGCTTTTAGTGTTTTTTCAAAACTACTATGCATTAGCTGCAGATCTCTTTTTTGTTGCAACTGTTATGCCTGTTGCAGCTAGGGCAATTACTGCTATTGTAGAAACAACTAGTGCATTATTATTTCCTGTATAAGCAAGTTTTCCAGATGTTGTAGTTTCTGTGATATCTTCAATTAATTTTCCATCTTTATAAACTTTTATTCCATCTTTTGTGAAATCTAGTTCAACTCCAGCAATACTAGCAGCTTCATTAGCTAAAGCTTTCAATTGATTTTTAACATCAGTTGGTAAACTCTTATAATCTGTAGTTCCGTTATCAATCATAATTTGATCAGCTTCTTTAGCTAAAGCTAATATTCTATCACAATCTGCATTTGATAATGGATAATCGCTTAAATATCTCTCCATTTTTACCTTTTCTGCTGCAGTCATTCCATATTTAGAACCTATTGCATATAACTCATCAGCTAAAGTTGATGATGTAGCTGCATTAACTACTGTCATTGCTGCCATAGTTAGCATAACAAATAAAATTGCTATCGTTAGTATTTTTTTCATTTTTAAACTCCTCCTTTTGTAAAACTATTTGCATTATAACATTATATATTTTTTTTTGCAATAGTTTTTTTATTTATTTTTTTAACATTAATAACTTTTTTATACATTTTTCTACAAAATTTATTTTAGCTTTATAGTTTTTGACCTTATATATGACCCTATTCCAATCATTGCTACAATTATTATTGAAATAATTATCATATTTTTCAATCCTGCCTTAGGCAAAACTGATGACGCTGTTGTTGTACCTTCTTTTGGAGTAACCGTTTTTGTAGCACTACTAGCATAATCTGACAAACTCTTTGTATTTCCTGTTTCAGATGCTCCTCCTGATGGTTTTTCGCTATTACCACTACCACTTCCTGATTCGTTTTTATTGTTAGGACTAGGTGAAGTTACAGGAGTTCTTTCAACTGTTGTAATATTTTTAGAAATTGCATCTACTGTCTTATCTAAATTTATATCATCAGTAATATTAAAATTGCGTAAAGTAATCTGTCCTGTTGTATTTGCTTTAACATCTTTATTAACTGTAAAAATCAATTGAGCAATAGTAGTATTAGCTTTACCTTCATCTACTGTTCCTACAATCTTTTTCGTGTTTTCTGCATAAGTTATATCCCATCCATTTTGCTCTACTACTTTAACTGAAGAAAAAATCTCAGAACTATAATCCAAAGTTGCTTCAATTGCCATAACCTTTCCTTCTTCTACTCCTGTAAATTTTCCTAGTTTCAAAGACATTACAACCTCTTCAAATCCTTCTTCTATTTCGCTTGTTCCTTCTATATTCACTTCAACATCAGCTTCGTCAGCATATACTGGCTTAATTCCTAATAACATTGTCGCTATGAGGAATATTGTAATAAGCAGTATTGAAAATATTTTTTTCATCTGTTTTTTCACTTCTTTCTCATATTATAGTTTTATTCTACCATACTTTTTTTTTTACTACAATAAATTTTTAAATTTTTAATATTACATTTTTATTACAAACTTAATGCAATTAATCTTCAATATTTTTTATACTTGGAGATTCAATAACTTTTCCATTCTTTGTAAACCTTGATCCATGGCATGGACAATCCCAAGTGTTCTCTATTGGATTAAAACTAAGTTCACAACCTAAATGAGTACAAATAGGATTATTCGGTTCTTTAAATTTGTTTATTACTATTGATTGCATTGATTCTTTTAACATATTTTTCATCTCATCTTTATTTTTTATCGGTTTAACTCTGGTTGCATAAAATAATTTTGAATAAGAATTTTCCTCTTCAAAAATATCATCTGTTATTAAATTTGCAGATATATTAGAAAAAGTCATTCCCCACTTATTAAAACCAGTTGCAACATACATATTAGGAAGTATTTTTGAAAATTCTCCTATATAAGGTATTTTATCTAAACTTATACAATCTTCTGCAATCCATTTGCTTACTATTTTCGATTCTGGATATATGGTTTTAACAAATTTTTCTAATTCTTTATAGCCATTTTTATCTTCCTGCCTTCCTGTTTTATAATCATATCCTACAATTAATAATAATTTTTTGTCTTTTTCATATATTGTTCTTAATGAAATAGTTGGACTTTCACTACTTATATATATTCCATCCATTAAATCTGTTTTTGTATCTACCACTAGTGCATAAGAAGAAGATTGATACATTTTTATAAAATAATAACCCGGAAAAACTTTTATTGGATAGCGCGTAGCCATTACCAAATATTTTGCTTTTACTTTTTGTTCTTCTGTGTATATAATATAACCATCATCAATTCGTTTAGTGTCAACTACTTTTGTATTTTCATATATTTTACCATTATTTTTAATAATCACATCACATAAACCATATGCATATTTAATAGGATGAAATTGTGCTTGTTTTTCAAATTCTATTGCTCCTTCTATTTCAAAAGGTAACTTAAGATTTTTTTGAAATTTTGCATTTTTTTCTAATTTATTTACTGCTTCAACCTCTTGTTTAATTTTTAATACACTGTCTTTATTTCTTGTAAATACATATGCATTTTCCTCCTTAAAATCACATTTTATTTTTTCTTTATCAATAATCTCTTTTATATTTTTAATAGCTTGTTCATTTATATCTAAATATTTTTTAGCATATTCTTCTCCTTGTGACTGAATTAAATAGTTATAAAATAAACCGTGTTGACTTGTTACTTTTCCTGTTGTATGTCCACTTGTATGACTACAAATTCTATCTTTTTCTAATATAGCTACTTTTTTACCTTTCTTACTTAAATAATATCCTGCTGAAATTCCAGTTAGTCCTCCTCCAATAATACAAACATCAACTTCAATATTTTCCTTTAATTGATTAAAGTCTTGATTACTGTTTATACTTTTTTCCCAATAAGAATGCATTGTAATTCCTCCTTTTAACTATACAAATACTATGATTTACAATTAGTATAAACAATTTTAGTATATATATTATATTTTTTATTTTTAATAACATTATACATGGAATATGATAATAATCTTCAAGAATAAGTAATTAAAGAGTATCTTAGTAGTAACTTAAAAATAGATAAATTGCTAACATACTCTATTTCAAATTTGAAAATAGTGGAGATTTGGATAAGGAAATGTTTAGACTAAATTTTAATAAAAGAAATATTTGATTAATCAAAAAGTACACAAAATATAGAAGAATCAAAATTCAGTAATAGAAAAATTCATTGATACACTGTATGAATCTATAAATTCAATAAAAGATATAATATAAGACTACAAGTTAATGTAGTCCCACACACGCTATTTAATGTTTACTATATCAGATTCACTTCTAACGATTGACAGCTTTTCTTCATATCTTGTTCTATTTTCGTTTCTTTAAAAAGCCTTTTATTATATCTAAAATAAAATTATATACGTCTAATTTCAATATCTTTGCTCCAAGAATATAAATTAACGCCCCAGTTATAATTTGTAAAATTAGTGTAATTATAGTTGTCAAATTCATAAAGTTATATAGATAGACAATCACTCCCATAAAAACAGCTAATAATATACTTGGTACTATATCTTTTAATTGATCAATGTAACTATAGCCTAACAATTTTTTATTTGGCCAAGCATTTATTATTTGGCTAGCTATACTACTAACTAGCAAACTTATTGCCATTGCCCATACGCTAATCCACATTGTAGATAGTAATAAAACAAATCCTATCACTTTCTTTATTACTTCTAATTTCAGAAACAAATCACTTCTTCCCATAGCTTTAATAGCATTTAAGTTGGCTGTATGTATTGGGTAAACCATAAAAATAATACAATATATACTAAGATACGGAACACAAGGAAGCCACTTTTCAGTCAACAACAAATTAACTACATTTTTCGAAGCAAATGCTAGTCCCATCATTAATGGAGCCATAATAAAGATACTTGTTTTTATTGATTTTCTAGTTATATTTTTAACTTTTTCTTTATTATCTTGTACATTTGACATTGTAGGTAACAAAACACTATCGATTGATGTATTTATATTAGTTACAATTAAATTTGGAAATTGTTTAGCCTTATTGTAATATGCTAAATCAGCTGCTGAATACATTTTCCCAATTATTAGTTGTCGTATATCAGTGTATACTGTCTCTAATAAACTTGAAACTAATAATTTCCACCCAAACGAAAACAATACTTTTAGCCTTTTAAATGAAAACATTAATTTTGGTCTCCACTTTACAGTAATCCATAAAACTAGTGTATCCATAAAAAGATTAAACAATTGTTGTGTAACAAGTGCCCAAACTCCAAAACCTCTTAAAGCCATTATGATTCCAATTACTGCTGCACCTACTGTTCCTATTAATGTTGAAAAAAAGAATTTTTTAAAAATCATTTTCTTGGAAACATATGCCTGTTGAACATTCTTAACTCCGGGATATCACTATTGTTAAACTCAGTACTCTTATTATTGGAACTAATGAAATATCACTATAAAAATTTGCAATTTGTGGTGCAATAACGAAAACAATACCATATAATATCAAACACATTATTATATTAGTATAAAATACTGTAGAAAAGTCCAAATCATCTACATCTTTTTTTTGAATTAATGCATTTCCTAATCCGCTATCTACAAAAACTTGTAAAATCGATGTAAAGACTGTTATTAATGCAATCGTTCCATATGCTTCTGGTACTAAAATCCTAGCTAATATAATTGAAACTATAAAAGATACTAATTGAGCTCCACATCTTTCAGCAAATCTCCATACCATATTTGAAAATACATTTTGTTTAGTTTGTTCCATCTCTATTTTCCTTAATTCTCCTTCAAAATAATATCACATATTCTATCAACAACATCTAATGTTAAGTCAGCATACATAGGTATTGTTAATACACTATCTGCAATTTTTTTAGCAATAGGTGTTAAACTTGAATCGAATTTATCTTTATAACAGTCATAATCTGTTATTAGTGGATAAAAGTATTTTCTACAAAAGATATTCTCGTTTGCTAATTCTTTATAAACTTCTTCTCTACTTTTTCCAAATACATTTTTGTCAAATATTATTGGATAATAAGCATAATTTGCCTTTATTCCTTTTTTCTCTTTTGAAATTTTTATTCCCTTAACACCTGATAGCCTTTCGGTATATCTCTCAAATACCTTTTTTCTTTTTTCAATTTCTTCATTAAAATGTCTTAAATTACAAATTCCCATTGCAGCCTGAAATTCGTTCATCTTAGAATTTATACCAACCATTTCAACCTTTTCTGGACCATTAATTCCAAAATTTTTAAACCTATCAATATCTATTTTTAATTCTGAATTATTATAAGTTAGTGCGCCACCTTCCATTGTATTAAAAACCTTTGTAGCATGAAAACTAAACATTGAAATATCACCAAAATTTCCAATTCCTTTTCCATTTACTTCAACGCCAAAAACATGTGCAGCATCATAAATTACTTTTAAATTATATTTTTTAGCTATTTTTTCAATTGCTTCTACATCACAAACATGTCCATAAACATGTACTGGTACTATTGCTACAGTTTTATCTGTAATTAAACTTTCTATTTTATTTACATCTATTGTATAATTTTCTTCATTAATATCGCAAAACACTGGAGTTAATCCATTTTGAACAATCGCATGAGTAGTTGATGAAAACGAAAATGGTGTAGTTATTACCTCTCCACTTAATTTCATTCTATTTATAGCTGTATATAATGCTAAATGACCATTATTAAATAAAGAAACATTTTTAACTTTTAATTTTTCTTTAAGCTTTTCTTCAAATTCTTTATGTTTTACTCCTCCATTAGTGAGCCATCTAGATTCAAATATATCTTTAATTTCTTCTGTATATTCTTTCAATGTTGGTATTGAAGATCTTGTTACCAAAATTTTATCTTCCATTTTTCTCTATCCTTTCTTTTTTATTTTATTATAAATCCTTTAAGAATATTTATTTACTAACTATTAAAATATTGTGTTACATATTCTTCATACTTTCTAGCAATTATTAAATCCTTATACTCACATTTTTCTTCTATTTTTTTACCCATAAAACATCTTAAATGATTTGTTATTATATTATATCCCGCAATATTAGTGAATTCTACACCTCCTGAAAATCTTGGATTAATCTCTAAAAAATAATACTGTTTATCTGCACTTTCAATAAACTCCATATTGATAGCTCCGTTTATCTTCAGTTCTTTTGCAATTTTTATACTCAATTTTATTAGTTCATCATCATGAAAAACTTGAACAGTCGTACCAGCTCCATTTCCTGTCCTTAAGAACTCTCGCCTTGGTACTGCTATAGCTATATCATTTTTCAAATCTGCTACAACATCAACTGTCACAACTGTTCCTTCAATGATTGGTTGAACAATCATATCTTTTTTATTTTCACAAATATTAGTATAATAATTAAATTGTTTTTCATTATATATTCTTTGTATTCCTTGGCTGCTTCTCCCATTAATAGGTTTAATAATTATAGGAAATTTAATATTTTTTTCTTCTACCTCACTCAATAGCTGTGTTTTTATTAAATTATCTGGACATATATGTTTTAATCTATTAGGTAGTTGTATTTTACTACGACATAACTTAATAACATTACAATTCGATATACATATATATACTCCTTCATTTTTAAATTGCTCTTTATATTTGCATAACACATCAACTTCTATATCCGTTGTTGGAATAATATATTTTATCGTATATTTTTTGCATAATTGCTTTATAAATTCTATATATTCTTCTTCTTTAATAGCTAGAGGCGCTTTTTCAAAATAATCTACATTGCTTGCATCTACTACCCATTCCTTGTTATATATATCACATCCCACAATTTCAAAATTTAATTTATGAATTTCTTTAATTGCTATATCTGTAGAAAAAGACCCTATCGCTGTTATTAAAACTCTAGGAGCATTTAACTTTTTTATAAAGCAAACACTATGTTCTCTGTCTGAATCTACTAATTCAAAACCTTTATTGACATACATTTTTTTCGCTCCATCATTTGTTTTATGCGTGTATAATTTTACTTTTCTACATCCGTTTTCTACAATAATTTTTAATGCTTCATCCAATAAATTGTTTGCCAAATGCATTCGCCTATATTTCTTATCTACTCCTATTAATGATATATAAGCTTCTTTAGATTTTATATCGTTTGCATAAAATAATATTGTTGCAACTATTTTTTTGTTATCTTTATAGATTATTCCATATCCATTTTTTAAAATTTTATCTATATACTGATATATATCTACTCTATCTGATAAATGAATAGGAAAATCTTTATCTATCTTTTTTAAAAAAATATTTAAGTCTATTTTATCTTTATCTTCTAATATTATTTTTTCCATTTTTTATCTCCAACTTTCTTTCAAAATAATTTTTTATTTTTTCATTTTCAGTTTTTAATGGTCTTATAATTTGAGAAGATCTCAATTCGCTAAAAGAATTAATTTCAATTATTTTAAAACTATCTTCTGTTATTGCAATATCAAATCCAATTAATTCTAATGGGAATAAATACTCTCCTATTTCGATTATTTTGCTTTTTATATCATCCCAATATGGTATTGTTCCTCGTATTCTCATCTTAGTATCAGGATGTTTTTTTACATTCATTAAAACTTTTTCACATCTAAAATTAAATCCATCTTCAAATTTTCCTGTATCTTTATCTATAAAAGAAAATAGACCTCCGTTTGATACATTGTCAACAACTCCTGATTTATTATTTCCAAATCTTATATACGCATTATAACAATATTTTTCTTTTCCATCATTCAAATAAATCACTCTTGCTGTATTCAACGATTTATCATATATTTTTTCAATTTCATAATTTCCTTGAATATATTCTGTCACAATATACCCTTTTAATTCATTAATTAATTCAAAAAACTCTTCTTCTGAATAAAGTTCTTGATTTACATAAATTTTTCCTTGTGCTTCTTCTAGCTTATAAAAACCTTTGCCTTTTTCACCTTGTAATAATTTTAAAGCTAATTTCTTTTTATCACTAAGTAATCTTCTTAATGATTCCACATCATTTCCATATTGCTCTTCACAATCAAAAATCTTCTCTATTGAATTATTATTTATCAAAAAATAATATTGTGGTAAATACTTGTTATATTTATGCAAAACATATTTTAAAGTTATTTTATCATCTATCAATCTGCAAAACTCATTATTAATTGGAAATAATTTATAAAATTCAAGATCAGATAGATATTTTTTATAATTATTTTCATTTAATTTATAATAGCCTAGTTTATCAACATTAAATCCTCTTTTCCAACACCATATTTTTTGTGATAATTTTATATCTTTTCTTTTTAAATCTTTTATTAAATCTTTTATTATCCAATCAGAAGCATATTTGCTATATCCTTTTTTACGCATAAATCTATAATATATTTTTTTAATTATCTTTTTCATATTTTTTCCTCCTATAATTCCATTATTTTTTTAATATTTTATAATATATTTTTCTTAAGTTTTCGGAAAAATTATATCCAAATAAATATGAAAAAATTTTAAAAATTCTATTTTGAACTGTCAAATTATTAAGTATTTTTTCCATATTGAAATATTCATGAGCAACATTTGATTTTAAACATTCTTCAACTTGTTTATCAAATTCTTGACAAATTATTTTCCAAAATTCATCAAGTTCAATACGATTTTTTGTAGTTATTTTTTTATTATATATTAGTATTTGATTTATATATTTCTCTAAAGTTTTACTATTGCTCGAATTTGACACTAAATATGATTTCTTGAAATCTTTTACAAACCCTACTGGTGTTGCTTTAACTACATCCATTGCTATTGTAGGAATATTTAAGTTAGCAGTTACTTTTGCACTTCCGGCTCCAGATATAAATAAATCACATTTTTTTAATGCAGTCAATGGTATAGGCCACATATATCCAGAAATATAATAGTTTATATTATGATAACTGCTTAATATATTTTCTATTCTTTTAATAGTCTCAGGGGTTCCTCCACCAAATATACAAAATGCTATTTTTTTATCAATGTGCTCTGTAGAAAATTTACAAACAGCTTGAATTATATTATTTACATATATTTTATCTAATCTTCCAACTGTTCCTATTGTATAATCCCCTTTCTTTATTTTTCTAGAAAAATCGTTTTCGTAATCTCTAACAGAATTGGTACAATAAGCTTTAAATGAATAACATTCATCTTCTCTTAATTCCATATAGCCTTTGAAAAAATTTTTCATTATTTGTGGAGATATACAAAATAATTCTTTTCTTTTATGTTTAAATTTCCAGAATTCTATTTCTTTATCTGTTATCCTTTCTCTATGCTCATCTAATAAATATATTACATGTTTTGCATTTATTTCTTTTGCCAAAATTTCTCCCCAATATGCTACATAGTCTGTACCAGTTTCAATTATTATTTCTTTTGAATTTAAGTCTATTTTTTCTATTAATTTATCTAATAATTGTTTTCTAACTTTTTTTGAAAAAGTATATGGATTTCTACATATAAATGAATAACATTCATTTGCATATTTTTTTAAATCACTTATATAAATTTCTCCTTTATTCGTAGGAAATAAAATAACATTCCAACCTTTTTCTTTAAGAAATTTTATCTTGTTGCAACCGTATATTGGTCCTCCTGAAATAATATTGGCAATACCAAACATCATTATATATGTTTTCATATATCCTCCAAACTGTAATTTTTCTATTTCTTTTAAAATTTTAATACGTTTTTGCATTATATATTAATTTACACTTTTTGTCCATATTATTAAATTAATCAGCAAAGTTCAATATCAAATCTAGGAGATTTTTATGCTTGTTTTATAATTATTTATTTAATATAATAACTCTTAATCTTACAAAATCTCTAGCACTAATTTCTTTGCCATCTACATTAACATCTGCAGCATAAGTTTCTATTTCGTCAAATTTAACTTGTCCCAAAAGATATCTTCTCATTCTTACTAAGTCTTTTGCGTTAACATTTCCATCTTTATTTATATCTCCTGCTACAATTAACTTATAAGATTTATTTACATTTGGAAACTCTAGTATATCTCCTGTTGCTAAAGTTTTTGTTTCTTCTATACTTAATTCTTTTCCATCTCTCTTAATTATATATGAAGAAGTTGTTTCTATATTTTTTATAAATTGTTCATAACTTGTATTTGGTAATACACCTTTAATAAAATTATTATCTACATTATAGTCTGTTTCTATTAATTCATTATCAGTAATTTCTCTTATTTCAAAATCAACTGCTGTTACATTTCCTACTAAATCTGTTGCAACAATTCTATATTTACCAATTTCTGTTAATGTTGAACCTACTGTATAATTTTCTACAACTTCATCATTGAAATAAAGTTCTACTATATCTAAATGTTCATCACTTACTCTCGGAGTTCTCTTACTTGTATATGATATTCCATCCACAACGCCTTTAATAGTTGGTGAATCTTTGTCAATATTTTCCACTTTAGCCTCTAGCTTTCCTTTTCTACCTCTTCTTTCATATGAAAAAACATATGATCCATTTTTATTAAATGTATAAGTATTACTTCCATTATTACATGTTATTTTAGTGTCTTCACCTTTATTTAAAGTTACAGTTATATCATTTCTTGTTAATTTATTAATATCTTCTGAATAACTTAGTGTTATAGGATTTGCTTCTATATATTGAGTAATTTTATTATTTATTAAAATATTTATATAATTTGACAAATTTTCAGCTACTATATAATAGTACTTTTTTACATAATTTTCTGTGTAAATTATATTATTACGATATTTTTTAAATAATCTTATTAAATCTACTAAATCTTCTATATTTAAATCAGAATTAGTTTCAATTAAATTATCAAGTTCATTAGATTTATTTTTCAAATCAGTTATATCTGTTTCTATTACTTCTTCATTTAATGATAGTATTTCTTCATACCCTTCACATATAGTTATTATATCTTTAAATAATAACTCCTTATTATTTAAATTGTTTTCTAATATTTTGTATCCAAAATTTAATGTTTGCTCTAATAAATTTATAATGTTTTCTGCTTTAGTGTAGAATGTTGTATTACTTATGGCTTTTTTTATTTGAACTAACTCTGTTTCTGATACTCCTATCTCATCATTATATGTATTATCAAAATTATCGTATAGCTCAATTAATTTATCTAAAGCATTTTTATATTTTTCGACTTTATTTATAACTTCAAAGTCTATTTCAGTACTATTAGAAGCTAAATCTGTTGCTATTATTTTATATTTTCCTTCTGTTGAAATTTTATCTCCAACTTGATAACTAGGTATATTTTCTTCATTTAAAAATAATTCTACCTTTTCTAAATGTTCATCCTCCACTACTGGTGTAACAATTTCATTAATATAAACTTTACCTTGTTCAACCTCTGATATTACTGGTGAATCTTTATCAATATTATTTACTGTCGTTGTTATTTTTCCCTCTTTTTCTCGTCTTGAGTACTCAAAATCATAAGTTCCATTTCTTTCAAATGTTATTTCATTATTACCATTATTATTTTTTATTTGTGTATCTTGTCCTATATTTGCAGTTACTGTAACATTTTTATTAGTAAGTTCATTTTCAGGTATAGAATAACTAAGTGTTATTGGATTATCCTCTATATATCTTGTAACCTTATTATTTAATATCGAGTTAATATATCCTATTAAATATTTTGCTGATAAATAATTATATTTTTTTAAATAATTTTCTGTATTATTTATATTATTAAAGTAATTTATAGCTGAATCTTTCAAGTTATCTAAATCCTGTATATCTAAGTCCGCGTTAATTTCTATTGATTTTTTTATTGAATTTATTTGATTTTCAATATTTTGCAATTCCATTTCATCTTCAACATATTCTAATTCTGCCCCATCTACTTTTTCAGTTATTTCTAGTACACTTTTATATGATTTACCTATCAACTCTATATCTTTTATAACTCCTTCAATATTATCTATATCTTTATTTTCAATTACTGTATTTCCAATATCATAAGTTTGTGTTAATAAATTAATAATATCTTCTGGATTTGTTTCTCTAGTAGTATTTAATATATTTTGTTTAATTGTATCTACTCGTATTTTCATACCTTCAATACTTTTAATTTGAGTATTGTATGTATTTTCTAAATTTTCATATTTATCTATTATTTCATTTATAATATCTGTATATTCAAAATCTTTTCCTAAGCCTTCATAATATGTTTTTATTTTATTATAATCATTTGAGTATATGATTTCTTGATTATTAATTAAACTTTTTTCTTGTTCTACTAAATTATGAAATAATGAATTTTGTTCAGTTCCATATGTATTTAATATACTTTTATCTTTATAATATCCTGAATTATTTATTAAATAAGCATCGTTAGACAAATAGATTTTATTATTATCAGAATTTATGTTTTTTTTATAATTGTTTACTATTATATTTTCACTACTATATTTCAATCTTCTTGAATTAAAAAAACTATTATTACTAATTTCTATATCAGTATTATCATTAGGCATTCTCCATAACACAAATTCTGCTGCTGAACTTTTATCTGGTCTTACTTCATATCCCCAACCTCTACCTTGATTTATAGAAATGTTATTCATAATTTTTTGTCCTGTCAAATATATATTTAACAGTGGATTACTTGAATTCCTGCAAGAAATTTCAATTGGATAGGTACAATTTATAAAAATGTTATTTTGGCAAATATTATTTTCATAACCAGTTGTTACACTAGTTCCTTGTGTTGTATAGGCTGCATCATATATATTTCTAAATATACAATTTTCTACAATAGTATTTTTGCTACTATCCCAAAACTCTATACCATTACCATATCTATTAAATGATACATTTATATCTTGTACTGTTCCTCCTATATTTTGTAATATACAATCTCTTATTAGGACATTTTCAATCTTATCGTTTTTCTTTATGATTCCATGTGATCCTGTATATTGAATATCTAAGTTTTCTAATATTGTATTTGATGATAAATTAACTAAATAATTTTTATTAGCAAATTTAATTTTTCCTAATTTGTTAGATGGGTTTTCTGAGCATTTTACATAAAAGAATTTCTCATCACAATAATAATCAAACTCATTGTTAATTAATGATTTTTGTTGCTTTCTATTCCCGTATATATTTCCTTGTTCATCCGCAAAAAATCCAATATTGTAGTTTACATTTCCTATTCCTTCAAAGTTTTCTTTTTTAGTTAAATCTAATTTATATAATCCATCTTCAAGCTCCCACGCTTGTGGATTTATTAAAATATTTGCTCCACTAATAATTGGTTTTTCTCCATCACCATATGAACTAATAAGTATATATTTATTCTTAGATGTAGCAACTTTAAATTTAATTTTTCCATAAAATGTATCTCCTGCTTTAAATAATATCTTATCGTTATCTGTATATTCTTTCATATTAGCTATTTCTAATGACATTGGATTATTAATATCGGTTCCATCAGTAGAAGTACCATCTGAAGCGATATAATAAGTTATCCCTTCAGAACTTTCTATAATATCTTCTGCTGCTTTCATCAACTCTTGCGTTTTTATTGAATAGTTTGTTCGTCTATCTAATTTTTTACTAATAAAAATATTGTAAACACATTCATAAATTACAAAAAATGCTATCAGTATACAAATACCTTTTATTATACATACTCTTTTTTTTATAATCCTTCTTTTCACAATTAACTCCTTTTGAAAAATCATATCAATTAATTTATATTTTTTAACTGTTCTATATTATTTAAAAATTCGTTGTAATATCTATTTAAATCATAATTTTTTGCCCACTTTTTACCGCTTTCTCTCATAAATTTATATTTATCTTTCATATCTATCATTTTATTAATTGCTATAGACAAGTTATCAATGTAATTCTCATTTCTATCTACTAATATTCCTGCATCTTTGCATAAAAACTCTGGTATTCCTCCAACATTTGATGCAACTACTGGTAACCCTGCTGCTTGTGCTTCTAAAACAACTAATCCTGCTGGTTCGTTCCATACACTTGGAACTATCGCAAAATCAGCTATACTTTGATATTTATATAACTCTTTATTATCTAAATATCCAATCTGAATTACATTTTCTTTCATAGTTTTTATAATTTTTTCCACTTTTTTTTCATATTCTGTTTTTTCACTAGAAGCAAAATTTGAACTTCCTATTATAATTAACTTCAACTTATCATTTTTTATTTTTTCTACTGCTTTTAACATTTCTATAACTCCCTTTTCAGGAATTATTCTACCAACATATAATGCAACTATATCCCTTTGTCTAATATTTAGTTTTTTTAATAATTCTTTTTTTTCTTCTTTATCATTTTTTTTAGTAAATTTATTTATATCAATACAATTTTTTAACTCTAGAATTGTTGATTCATCTCTGTTAGTCTTTTTTTTCCATTCTTCTGCTATAAAATAGCTTACTGGAAATAAATAATCAAAAAGCTTATCATTCTCTTTCGTTGGATTTCCAACATAATGCAAGTGATATATAATGTTATTATTTAATTTATTTCTTAATTTCTTTATCACCTGTAGATCAGTTTCTTCAATTATATAATCGAATTCTTTATAATTTCGCCTTAAAAAAACATATTCCCAATAGCGCTGTACAGGTGCAATTAATTGATATTGAAATATTTTTTTAAAAAAACCAACTATTTTCCAGTAAACTTTATTTAATTTTAAAACCACATATGGAATTGTAACAAATTTGGTATATTTATACTTTGAATAGTCTATATTATCAGAAAATATAGTTAAGACTGTAAAAAAATATCTATGTTTAATTTCATTTTCTTCAATTAAATTTTGAATCAATGTTTCTACTGCTCCACCATTAACCGCGGGTATTGGTTTATCGCTTACACATAAAATACATATTTTTTTCATTTTCCGGATCTCCTCCAATTTTATGTCTTCTACTCTAGAAATATAAATCATAATAATTAATAAATAGAAATATATTAATCCAATATAAAAATCTAAAATTGAACAGAATAAAAATGCTATAAAACAATTTATTAAGCTTTTGCTTTGTTTTGAAATATTTTTTCTTTTACCTGTAAATATCTTTTTCATCCACAATCCAAAAACAATACTACCCACAACCCCTGTATCCATAAGAATTTCTAGAATTATATTATGAGCATGATCTGCTCCATTTAATAAGTATAAGTTTATTTGTTCTTGTGACAAAGCACCTATTCCAATTATCCAATTTTTTCTATATATATTAAATGCTAGATTCCAAATAATTTCTCTTGAAGATAATCCTGTTTTCCCAAAATATGTAAATATTGTAGTAAAATTATTTTGAATATTAAAAAATATAACTCCAATTAAAATTACTGTTGTCATTATAATTATTTTTTTTGGAGTAATTAATTTTTGAATAAATGGATAATTTATAAATATCATAAGAATTAAATAAATGCCGTAAGCAATCATTCCAGTAACAGCAAAAGTATATAGTAATCCAAACCATCCCATAAAAGCAAATAAAAATGTTTTTAATCTTATCTTACTATAAAATCTAAAATCATTTGCAAACATAAATCCACTTAATGGCAACAATATAAAAGCGGAACGATTATCTCCTCCTAAAAAGTATATATCAAAGTTGTTTTTTGGTGTACCAAATAAAGGTCTTTTAGCTATCACTGTTATTAATTGTAAAGTTATATATATAGCAGAAATCCTATATAATACTTTAAATAATTCATTTAAACTATCTTTTGATCCTATTACAAGTTCTGCAATTAAAATTATTCCTACTATTGATAATATTTCTTGAAATTGATTTCCTAATGTTTCACAATTTAAATAAATACTTGTCGACCATATTCCTATGAAAGCTATTCCATATATACTTTGCTTATGGATTCTTTGTTTTTTTAAAAAAAATAATAATAATACTACAGCGGTTGCAACAACTTTCCATAACTTAAAAATATTATCAATGCTAGGAACCAATGATATGTTATATGGTTTTAAATATGGTATAATTATAAAATATAATAATATTCTTGTTTTATTCAATTTTAAATTCATTTATTAATTCCTCTTTCTTTGGTTAAAAAGCTTTTTATAATACATTTTTTTAATTTAAAAGGAAAATCGTATAATATTATACGATAAAATACTCTTTTATTTATTGGATAATTACATAATTTTATATATTTGTTATACATATCTCTGCCTTTTTGTATAACACTTTTGGCAATTTCTTCTTGATCTTCTTTTTCATATTTAACTTTTATATCATGAAAAAGTTTTATACAATTTTTCATGTAATCATTAAAAGCTAGACTAAGTAACTCTTTTTCTTTATTTATAGTAAAAAATTCACATGTTTGCTCTATTGCTTCAAGTTTATCTAACTTTTTTAAGTTAAATATTGAATTCATTATGCTTCCAGTTCTTATTCTATAAAAATATAAACATTCATCTTTAAAAACAATTTTTTCTGAATAATAAATTAATTTATATGTAGTAAATGTATCCTCATGGATTTTTCCTTTTGGATATTTAATATTATTTTTTGTAAATAATGATTTTCTGTACAATTTTCCCCATGCTAAAAATTCTAATCCATGTTTACCCTCTATATACATTTTTTTTATACATTCTAACCTATCTAAAACATATATGCTACTATCTAAGTTTTCATCTGCTTTTTCATCATACGAAAAGTTTTCATTCACAGATTTATAATCACACATAGAAATATCAGCTTTATTGTTAACAATTAAATTCCATAAAGTTTCTATATATTGTTTATGTACCAAATCATCTGAATCTACAAATGTTATATATTTACCTTTAGATATTTTCATTCCGGCATTTCTAGCGTCCGATAGTCCTCCATTCCTTTTATGTATTACTTTTATTCTCTTATCTTTCTTTTTGAATTTATCGCAAATCTTTCCTGATTCATCAGTTGACCCATCATTAACAAGAATTATTTCTAAATTTTTATATGTTTGGTTTATAATGCTTTCTATACAGTTTTCTAAAAATTTTTCTACATTATATATTGGTAAAATAACAGAAATTAGAGTATCTTCCATTTTCTTACTCCTTAATTAAATTATTATATTCTTTTTGTAAACATTCTACAGTCATTTGTATTTTGAATTTTCTAGCTTGCTCTCTTATTTTATCTATTTCAATATTATCAATTCCTCTTTTTAAAAAAAGCTCTATTCTTTCTTTTAGTTCTATTTTATCATTAACAATATATTTTTCATTACTTCCAACAACTTCTGGCAATCCTCCTCTATTAGTTACAATTGGTATACATCCCCTTGCCATCGCTTCTGCAACTGAAATCCCAAAAGCTTCCTCCCATACAGATGGATATACGAATATATCAGATTTATCAAGCCATTCAATTACATTTGATTGAGCTCCTGTAAAAATAACCTTTTCTTGAAGATTTTCTTTTTTTACTATTTCTTCTAATTTTTTTCTTTGTGTTCCTTCACCTACAATTGTTAACTTTACATTTATTTTATCTTCTAATAATTCCTTTATTGTATCAATTAGCATATCTACACCTTTAACTTTTTCGATTCTGCCAACAAATATAATATTTACAATTCTATTTTTAAATGGCTCTTTTTTTACTTCTTTCTTAAAAAACTCTTCTCCTATTCCATTGTATACTACAACTTTATTTTTATTAATTATATTAAAACTCTCTTCAAATGATTTTTTTACTGCTCTTGAAGCAAAAATAATCATATCTGAAACCTTTAGAGCTTTTTTCATTATTATGTAAGATATAAGATCTTTAATTTTATTTTTTCCCCTTCCAAAACTAAAATTATCATAACATCCGTGAAGATATCTAATAAATTTTACATTTTTAAGCTTATTTTTCAATAATATATATATTATATTACAATTTATCCCTCCATGATGAATAACTATTATGTCAATTTTTTCTTTTTCACAATATTTAAATATTTCATTTACAATTTTTTTGATTTTTTTGTTTTTATTTTTTAAAGATAATACGCTAATATTATTTTTTTTTAATTCTTCATATATTTCTCCTTCTTTAAAAAGGAAACAAAAAATATTATTAAAATCAGACTTTAATGCAATATTTTTGCATAAGACTTCTATTCCACCAACGCCTCCTGATGCTAATAAATTTAAAACATTCATTATTTACCTCCTTAATGTATTTTTTATTCTTTGTTTTATTGATTTAGGTATAATATTCTTTATTATATCAATTAAATTTTTTTTAAATTTTAAGTTTCTTTTTATATATTTTTTAAAAGTAAAGTTATCAATATCTTTATATGCACCATTTCTTATATCATTTCTTATAGAAGCTTTGGTTAAATTATGATTTTGTTTTGAAACATTTTCAACTTTGCTTTTTAAAAGAATCAATTCTTTATTCAATTTTTCTAAAAAGTTTTTTCCTTTCTGTGTATTGACAAGGATAGCAGATATTCCTTTTTCATCATAAAAATCTGGATGAATTTTATCTATTCCCCAATAATCAGCTAAAGTAATATCACCTATTCTATTCGTATTAGAATATTTACATTTATAACAAGATTCTCTATATGTTGTAGAATTCAAAAAACTTTTATAATAAGGATCTATTTCTGCTTTAAAATATTTTACTTTTCCATTTTCTAATATAAATTTTGCATTTACTCCCCATCCATTTTTTTCTTTATTTCTAAAGTCGTATGATACAACTTTAGAATTATTTTTTTCTTCCAACCAATCTTTATACTTTTCGAATAACTTTGGGCTTGGTACTCCATGACAAACTAAATCTATTGTTACTAAGTTTGCATATTCTTTTCCTAAAAAAGCAATCAAACCTGCTATTTGACAAGGTGTACCTGAATACAATACCATTTTACTTTTTTCAAGTTGATTTTTAGCATCCTTAAAAGTATTTTTTGTATTACTCTGTATATATTTAGATCCTCTAAGTTTATACAATTCTTCTTTAGTTTCTATTCTTATATGTTCTGCGTTCATGTTTTCATTAAAAGCACACCCATATACAACTCCATTATTATCCAAAACATATTCGGCTAATGCTGAAAAGATTCCTCCTGATGAGCTTTGCTTTTGTATTTCTGTATTTCTATTTTTACCAGCATATGCTTCAATTTTCTCCAGTCTTTTAATTTGTACATCATTTAGTTGGGGACATATTTTCGAACAAACACTACAATTAGTGCATTTTTCTTTAATTATTAATGGCTCTATGAATCCTTCTTTATTCTCTACCATTTTAATTGCATTAAATGGACAGATTTGCTCACACGTTCTGCAACCTGTACAATTTTTTTTATCTAAAATCGATATATTAGCCACTCTAGTCCTCCTCAATAGCTAGTTTTAAAATATTTAAAGATTTTTCTCTTTCCTTTTTTATTCTACTATTTATATCTAAATAATTTATTGGATTTTCAATTAAATCAATTTTATTATAATCATCTAATATCCTATTTTCTATTCCTAATAGATTTAGAATATTTTCTATTCTTGTTCCAGTTTTATTATTAGGTAGTATGTCTACAAATTTTTTATTGAAAATAATAGAAAACACTGTTGCATGAAAAGAATCTGTTAAAATATATTCTGCATTTTCAAAGTATGATAAAAATTCATACGGTGTTGGTAAATATATTAATTTACCACTTTTAAAAATATGGTATAAAGATGGACTTATTCTTAGCAATTTTAAATGTTTTTTTTTCGCAAATTTTTTGGCATATAAATCAAATTTTTTATTATCATGTAGTTGATAAACCAAAACATATTTTTCTTTTTCTTTATTTTTAGATTTATGTGCTATTTTTTTCCAATCTTGTTGGTCCATTAAAAAAGTTGGATCCAAAACCTGTTCTACGTTTTTTATACCTTTTTTTAGTAGGATTTCTTTTGCTGATTTTTCTCTCACTAGAATGGTTGCATATTTACTTAGTAACTTATCTATGTTTTGTTCTAATTCTTTATCTAATTCTGCCTTGCCAAAACTAGCAGCATACGAGATACATTTTTTTTTAACAAATTCTAAAAAATATACTTCATCATAATTTGCCGTTCCTATTTTTCCCCATATTTGATCACTCCCTGAACAGTATATATCTGCCTGAGGTATATTTTCTTTTAATTCATCAATATTTCCATATTCTTGTTTAGTTTCATTTAGAAATTCTTGCCTGTACTCAGTAAATTTTTTATACATTTTTGCATAATTTGGTGTCTGAATAATTTTATATATAAATCTAGTAAAAAAATTCTTGTCCCACTTTTTTCCTTTTATTAATGAATTAGCTAGATTTTTATATCTCTCTTCATACCTTGTATAATTTATAATTTCAGATTCATGTCCTATTTTTTTTATTGCATTTTGAGTTGCATATGATTGTAACAGTGATCCATAATTTGGTACTGAATGTCTTGTAATTATTGCTATTTTCATTATCTTATCCACCCCTCACAATCTTTTCAACTTTTATAATTCATCTATATATAGTTTCTCTGTTTTATTACAAATTTTATCCCAATTATATTCTCCTAAAATATCCTTATCTTTATTATTGTCTTCTATTTTTTTATTTTCTATACTCAAAATATTTTTTAGTTTCTTACTTAAATCTTTAATATTTCCTTTTTTAAATTTAAAACTATTATTTCTAATAACTTGTACGTTTTCCTCTATATCACTCACCAAACATCTACAATTATAACTCATTGCTTCTAATATTGAAATTGGCATTCCTTCAACATCACTTGGTAAACAATATAAATAACAATTACTGAATAACTCCTCAAGTTCTTGTCCTTGAACAAATCCTGTCATTATTACTCTATTATCTTCACTAGCTTTTTTCTTAATTTCTTCTAAATAGTCATTTGTATGGCTAGCTCCTCCTGCTATTACTAACTTTTTATCTGTATCTATTTCTTTAAATGCATCTAATAAGTAGTGTAATCCTTTTTCTGGAACAATTCTTGCAAGGAATAATATATAATCATCCTTATTCAAATTGTATTTTTCTTTTATTATTTTTGGTTCTCTAATAGTCGGTTTATTTACACCATTTGGTATAAAATTAGTCTCTCTATTATATGTATCCTTAAAATATTTTTGTACTCCTTTCGAAAGTACTATTATTTCATCAGCATACTTTACAGCTAATTTCTCTCCAAATTTTATATACTTAGTTGCAAAACCTCCCCACTTAGAGCGTTGCCAATCTAACCCATGTATAGTTACAACTATTCTTTTATTGAACAAATGAGGTATCCATAGCATTGCACAAGAACCTTCAGCATGATAATGTAACACATCATACTTACCAAATAAAGCTCTTATACTCGCAAAAAAAGAATATATCAATGCATCTATTCCTTTTTTATTAATAGTTGGAATAGTTTTGATATTAACACCTTTATACTTTTTTAATTTACTTTTATTTTTATCTGCATTTTTATCTTGTACATTTTTACCTTTTCTATTATAAACATCTACCTTATGACCTTTCTTAGCCAGACGAGTAGAAAGTTCTTCTACAACAATCTCTACTCCACCTTCTCTTGACGGTATACGCTTATGTCCTATCATTGCTATTTTCATCATTTATTCCTTTTATATAAAAAATTAAAGATATTTTAGTTCTCCATCTGTTTTGTAATATTTGCATCAACAATTTCTTCACCTGTTTTATTTTTTAATTGTTTTTTAGATTCTTCTGATAATCCATTATCTATAACACAATTCATATCACATGTCGAACATTTGTCTAGTTCTTCTTTAGTAATCTTTCCGTCTTTATAATCTTTAACAATCTTATTTTCATACATTGAATATTTTTGTTTTTTATAGAAATTTAGAAATTTATGTTTAATTACCCACCATGCAGGTTTGTATATATATTTGTGCATTGCAGGACTTACTGAACCTATCATCCAACATTGTCTGTCACAATGTCTTACCTTTTTACGAACACTTTCAGCTTGTTCTGAACTCCAAAGTTCTTCCCAGCTCTGGTTGTTTAAATTTCCCATAACTTCTTTTTCTTTTGTACCATTACATGGCATTACATCCCCATATGGGTCTATAAAGAAAGTATCAAAAGCCATATCACATGGTAGTAATCTTTTTTGTCCGTATATATAGTTTATCAATCCATGATTAAAATAAGCTCTAAACCACTTTTTTGGTGAATTAGATTTTAATAACTCATTTACTAAATTTTCAAATTCTTTACCAACCATTAGTCTATCTTTTATGATGTTTTTAGCTTCTACAAAATAAAAACTATTATGTAATGATGCTGTCGCAAACTCCATATTTAGTTCATTTGATTTTTCATACAAAGCAACTAAATCTTTAGCATTTGAATCTTGTACAGTCATTCCAAATCCAACATCTGGATGATTCATTTCTACTAATTTCTTTAATGTTGAATAGCCTTTATTATATCCGTCATCTAAACCTCTAATTTTATTATTTGTTTCTTCCAGTCCTTCAATTGATATTCTAATACCTACATTAGTAAATTCTTCACAAAGTTTTATTATTCTATCTGTAAAGAATCCATTTGTTGAAATTACTATTCTATCTGTTTTTTTATATAATTCTCTAACTATATCTGCCAAATCTTTTCTTATAAATGGTTCTCCACCTGTTATATTTGTAAAATACATTTTAGGTAATTTTTTTATTGTTTCTATGCTAATTTCTTCTTCTGGTTTTGAAGGAGCTTTATATCTATTACACATCGTACATCTTGCATTACATCTATATGTAACAATGACTGTACCATTTAGTTTTTTTTCTGCCATTACTTATCTCCCCTTTATCAATTCTGTATATATATTTATAATTTTTTTATAATAAACATCTTTTGAATATAATTTTTTAGCTTGTTCTTTTGCAGTGTCTCCTAATTTCTTTGCTAATTCCTTGTTTTTATATAATTTTTCCATTTTATTTGTTAATTGATTTATATCATCATATTTGTAAGTTAGACCTGACTTTTTATTTTTCACAATTTCAGGTATTCCTCCTATATCTGTTCCTATTACTGGTTTTCCTATTGCCAACGCTTCCACGATTGAATATGGGCAATTTTCATACCAAATAGATGGAACTACTACGAATCTACATTTTCTGATTTTCTCTTTTACTTCATCTTTATTTATAAAACCTAATATTTTTATTCTATGTTGTAATTTGTTTTCTTCGATAAATTTAATAATATTTTCTTTTTCTGGACCTTCTCCAGCAATTTTTAATTCTCCTTTTTTTACATTAGAAAAAGCTTTTATTAAATTTAAAATCCCTTTTTCCTTTGATAATCTTCCTATATATAATGCATATCCTTCGTCTTTTCTTTCTATGTCGTATTCTTTAGTATCTACAAAGTTATGTATTGCTATAATCTTATTTTTATCAATTCCATCTTCAATTAACTTTGTTTTATAAAATTCAGTTGGAGTTATAATTTTGTCTATTTTTTTAGTATATATTTTTTTTATTCTATAATACTTACCTTCTATTGCTCCTAAAACACTCTTTAAATTAGAGTTTTTAATACATTTTTTTCTAATACAATTTAAGTATTTTCCATTCATACATTTTTCACATATTTCTTTATTACTGTCTAACATTACTATTGAAGGACATATAGCTTGTACATCATGTGCTGTAAATACTATAGGTATATTTCTATTTTTTATAGGTTTTATTATTGATGCTGAAAGTTGTCTTTGAAAGTTATTAATATGAACAATATCAGGTTTAAATTTATCCAACGCTTCCTCCATCAATTGTTTATTTGCTTTATTGTAAATCACATCAAATGCTTTTAATTTACTCCCATTATTTAAATCTATTGTTTCTACAAAATATTCCTTACATCCAGTTTCTATATTTTTATCATCTTTCATTGAAAAAAAGGCTACTTCATGTCCATTTTCTTTTAATAATTCACCTAATTCAAAGTAGTATTTTTCACTTCCACCTTTTAAATAATGAAACTTATTAACTAACAAAATCTTCATTTATATAGCTCCTTCTTTTCCTATAACAACTTTTGCTGTTTTATATAATAATTTTAAATCTATTTTCAAGTTATGCTTGAAATAGTATTTCATATCCATATCTAATCTATCATAAAAAGTTACATCACTTCTACCTGATATTTGCCAATATCCTGTTAGACCAGGTGTTAAAGATGTTATGTATTTAAAATATCCATCCATTTCTTCTTTTTCTTGTGGTAAATATGGTCTAGGTCCAACTAATGTCATTTCACCTTTCAAAATATTTATTAATTGAGGTAATTCATCGATACTTGTTTTTCTAATAAATTTTCCTACTTTTGTTACTCTTGGATCTTCTTTAAGTTTTTTATATTTCTTATATTCTTCTCTAGCTTCTTTATTCTCTTTTAAATATTTATCAAGTTTTTTATCAGCACCCATAACCATTGACCTATATTTGTACATATTAAATACTTTTCCATTTTTTCCAATTCTTTTCTGAACAAAGAAAACAGGACCTTTATCTTTTGCTATTAAATTTGCAATAAACAATCCAAATGTAACAGGGATTAATAATATTATTCCAACTATTCCAGCCAATATGTCTATCATTCTTTTGATTTTTTTTGATACTATTTCTTGAATTTTGCTTTTGTAATAATATGTTTCGATAGGTATCAAAGCTGTTGATGGTTCATCAATTACCCCCTCTAATTGATTGCCTCTAACATTCATTTTTTTCACTATCCTTTTTATATATTTTTTTATTACATAATTCGACTTATTTCATGTTGATTCTATCAAAAAAAACCACCAGTGTCAAGCGGTTTTTGGGAGTTAACTTTTACTTGATTTATCATTTTTTTCCTTAATATTTTTTTCTATAAATTTATTAACTTTTAAAACTACTATAGCACCACATACTACTCCTAATGTATCAATCATTACATCTGTTATTTGCCCAGATCTTCCATCAACAAATAATTGATGAATTTCATCAGAAGTCGCATATATAAATCCAATAATTATAGCTACTAAAAATCTTTTTTTGTTTTTTATTTCATAAGTACATAAAAATGATGCAAGAGATAAACCTACAACTGCATAAATTGAAAAATGTGCACCTTTTCTTATAGGTGTTTGATATTTTTCAATAAGTATTGCTTTTTCCTCTTGTGTTATATTTTTATAACGTGGTTGTATATCTATTATTTTTTCTGCTATTTTCCAACTTGTTCCTTTTGATTCCTCACCATTTTGACTTGAAAAACCAAATATTATAAAAAATGTCATTATTAGTATTGTCATTGATATTACTCTTATTATTATTTTTTTCACTTTTTAGCCCCTTCTTAATTTATCTATGTTTTTCTGTTTTACTAATGAATATTACTTCTTAATTCTAATTTTCTTAATCTACTATCAAATTGTTTGTAATCTAATTCATTTTCTTCTATATGTCTATCTAATTTTTCATCTATAGCATCTAGTTTTTGACTCATTTTTGTTTGTTCGTTTAAAATATTTGCTAAGTTATTTTTTAGTACTCTAATTGAATTATCAAACTTTTTATCTATAGTATTTATCTTCTCATCCATAGTATTTAGCTTTTTATCCATAGTATTTAGTTTTTTATCAAACATTTTCTCAATTTCTTCTAATAACTTTTCGTTTGTCATTATACATCATCCTTTCATATTTGGTATATATTTTTTTACCCCTTTGAAAGTCAATAAAAAAACATAGATAAATTATGCTATATTTTAACATTATTATCTATGTTTTTCAACCTAAACTTGTCAACATTTTATCGCATTTTTCTCGCTTATTTTCATTTATAGGTAAAATTTTACATTTTTTCTGGCATTTGCATTCCTAAAAGTTCTGAACCTTTTTTCAAAACGTCTCCTGTTGCACGTGTAAGATATACTCTAGCGTTTTGAATTTTTTCTTCTTCACCTATTATTTTATTTTCATTATAAAAACTACTATATGCTTTTGATAAATCTAATAAATATCTTGTTAATATTGATGGTTCTTCTTTTTGAGTTACTTGCTCTAATGTTTCTTCAAAACGATAAATTAATTTTAAAACTTCTTGTGAATATTCGTCTTGTAATTGTGAAAAATCTATTTCTGCAATTTCTGGTATATTATCTAATTTATTTAATACACTTTGTGTACGTACATATGTGTATTGTACATATGGTCCTGTTTCTCCTTGGAAATTTAATACTGTATCCCAATCAAATATTATATCCTTTACTCTGCTTGTTGATAGATTGTTAAATATAACTGCTCCAACTCCTACCTTTTTAGCTATTTCTTCTTTATTCTCTAAATCTGGGTTTTTACTTACAATAATATTTTCAGCTCTTTCTATTGCTTCATTTAATAAATCTTCAATTTTTACAATATTTCCTTCTCTTGTAGACATTTTTCCGCTTGGAAGTAATACCATTCCGTATGATACATGTTCAAGTCCTTTTATATATTTCTCATCTAATCCTAAATATTTTGCAACTGTAAAAACTTGCTTAAAGTGTAATATTTGCTCATATGATGTTACATATAGCGCTTTATCAAAATCATAAGTTCTTGCACGATAAAGAATTGCTGCTAAATCTCTTGTAGCATATATTGATGAACCATTTGTTTTTTGTATTATACATGGTGTATCTATTCCTTGATCTTCTAAGTTAATTATTCTTGCACCTTGTGAATTTTCAAGTTTTCCTGATTTTTCTAAAATATCAATTACTTCTCCTGTTTTTTTAGCTATAAATGATTCTCCATCCCACGAGTCAAATTTGCTTCCTAGCAAATCATATATTTTTTGAAATTCTTTTATACTAACTTCTTTAAATCTTTCCCATAATCCTACACAGTATGGATCTCCTTCTTCTAAATCTTTAAAGTTATTTCTGCATGCTTCTAAAACACTTTCATCTTCTTTACATAAATTATTTATTCTAATGTATATTTTCATCAATTCAGCAATTGGATTTTCGTCTATATTATATTCGTCTCCCCAACGCTTATATCCTTCAATTAGTTTTCCAAATTGTGTTCCATAATCTCCTAAATAATTTATTCCTATGGTATTATACCCTAGGTATTTATATATATTATATAAAGCTCCTCCAATCACTGTTGTACGTAAATGTCCAATGTGAAAAGGCTTTGCAATATTTGGTGCTGAATAATCTATTACAATATTTTTTCCTTTTCCAATTTTTGAACTTCCATATTCCCCTTGACTTGAAAAGTCTGCTAAAACTTGTTTTGCTATTTCTTCTTTGTTTATGAAAAAGTTTATGTATCCACCTGCTGCCTCAACTTTTTCTATATTTGTTTTTTCTAATTCTTCTTCTAATTCTTCTGAAATTTTTCCTGCTATTACAGGTGGTGCCTGTCTTCGTTCTTTTGCTAATCTGAAACAAGGGAATGCATAATCTCCATTTTTACTTTCTTTAGGTCTTTCTATAAGGCTCTCTATTTCTTCTATTTTCATGTTAACTTTTGGAGCAATCTTTATTGCTATTTCATTTTTAAATTTGTCCATACTATCCCTTCTTTCTATAAAAAATTACTTCCATCATACACTATTTACAAAATATTTTCAAGTTTAAAGCTTAATTTCTCTTGAATATGGTTAATGATATAAACTGTTCTATCCAATTCGACTACAGCTTCTTTATATTCTTCTACTTCAACATTACTTTTTGTTTCTGCTAAACCTTCCTGAACTTTTTCTAGTTCATCATGCTCTATAAAATAAGCTAATTCCGTATATTTTGATTCCCAATAATTGAATACTTCATCCATTTTTTTATTTGGTTCTTCAGAGCTAGCTTCTTCCTCAGATATAACATCTCTTAGCCCTTGTAGTTTATTTGTTATTTCTGTTACAAATGAGTCTGCATAGGCATAACTCACATTATTTCCAATAATTATAATTGCAATCGAAATTATACAAATTATAGTTTCCTTTAACATTTTACTTCCTTTCTTTTTTTTGGCAGAAAAATTGTCCTTTCCCATCTATTGTTGCTACTAAAGTTTCTTCTGGATCAAATCCAAATTTCTTTACTTCTTTTTCTAACCATACATAATTTTTTCCTAATTTTTTTAAATTTTCAAACATTATCCTTCCATCAACTATTAAGTCATATGATATTCCTTCATAATCTGTTTGTAAATTTAAATCTTCTACAGTTGTTGTCCTTTTTTCCGGCTTTAATATTACTGTAACTTCTCCACTAGTTTCTAGTATTGCATATTCTACATCACCTAATGAATATACATCTTTACTTCTTAGTCTTTCTTCTAATTCGTTTATTGTAAATCGTTCTTTTCTTAATACATGTTCATCAATTTTACCTCTATTAATTAAAAGACTTGGCTTGCCACACATAATTTCTCTAATTTTTGTACTTTTTAAATTTAATACTGAGATTATCAAATGCATTATTAAAAGTCCAAGTATTGGTATTATTCCGTTTGAAATTGGAACTCCAATTTCAGCCATTGGAATTGAAGCTAAATCTGCAATCATTATAGATATCGCTAATTCAAATGGTTGCAACTGACTTATTTCTCTCTTTCCCATAAATCTCATTACAACAAGTACTAAAACATATAAAATTATTGCTCTAACAAATGTAGTAAGCATTTTTACCTCCATTTTTTATTTTTCTATTTTTTAGTATTTTTTACATTTTATTATTTTTTTATACTATAAAAATTGAATATTTTTATTTTTTTTGTGAATACTATTTTTATAACCTTTTTATTTTTGTTAATAGCAAAAATATTTTCAAAAAAATATTTTCAAATAGTTTTAAGGAGGTTGGAACAATGTCAGATAGTCAAAGTACTAGTAATAGTGGTACATCTACTGTATGGCAAATAATTGGTAGACTAGTAGCAGCAGGTATTGTTTTAGCTATAACTGCTTTTTTCACTCCTGGATTTACAATTGATAACTTTTGGTCTTTAGCAATTGCTGCAGTTGTTTTAACTGTTTTAGATTACTTAATTGTAAAATTTACAGGAATTCAAGCTAGTCCATTTGGTAAAGGATTTGTTGGTTTTGCCTTAGCTGCAATTATTTTATATGTAACTCAGTTTTTTGTAGCTGGTTATACTATATCTTGGATGGCAGCCATTATAGGTGCTGTTATATATGGTATTGTTGATTACTTTATACCAGGAAATCAACAAATGTAGCCAAAAAAAAGGCGTCTTTTAAGACGTCTTTTTTATTTTAACTCTTTTTTTTCATTATCTGTCATGTATAATTGTGGTTTGTTTGATACTTTCTTTAATTCTGGAATAAATCCTCGAACTTGTGTAAGAGGAAAGATCCAGCTATATGGTCCAATAAATGTTCCTGGAAATGATATTGAATTTGCTCCCATTCTAGAATTATCTCCTAAAATTAATCCAAAGAAATCTGATCCTGTATTTTGAATTTCGCCTTGATCAAATCTTCTATTTGCTGTTATAACTCCTGAACCAATTCTAGCACTTTTTCCTAATAAACTATCACCTACAAAAGCTAAACTTGCAACTTTTGCTCCTTTTTGTAATACTGACGCTTTTACCTCTGAATTAAATCCAATTGAGCAATTATCAGAAATAATAGATCCTGGTCTAATATATGCTCCTGGTTTTATTTCAACATTTTCACCTATGTATACTGGCCCTTCTATTGTAACTCCACCATATATTTTTGTTCCTTTTCCTATATAATAGTTTCCTATAAGTGTAGCTTTTCCTAGAAGTTCTCCATTATTTTCTTTTACACCTTTTTCTTGAATTTCAGCTTTTAAATATTCTTTAGCTTTATCTCTTATTTCCCACACATTTTTAACATCTGTTAATAACTTTTGAAAAATCTCGTTATCTTTATAATTTTTGAAATAATATTGATATTTTGTTTTCAAAATTCAACACCCCTTTTATATCTATTTTTGAATTTTTTGCCAAAACTTCTCATATAATTCTTTTGCCGTTTTTGGACTATCTGCTCCTTCTTTATTTTTAACTGGTGCAAATTCGTCTTCTCTTTTTACTCGTAATACTGCCATATTGTCAAATAAATCAAAAGCGTCAAAAATAAATGCTTCAAATTTATATGCATTTGGTTCTTCTGGAATTATTTCCTTTCCTTCTTCATTTATGTATGAATTTCTCTTAATTGCTGTATGATAAATTAAAATTTCTTTACTGATTTTTTCAACTGCCTCTATACTAAATAAGTGACATGCAATATTTGATTCTCCAAAACGTAACTCGCCATTAACATCTTTTTCTTCTGCCATTTCTTCTGGCAATTCTGAATATTCAATTACTTTTGGATGATTATTCATTTTACAGAAAACTCCAACTTTTTCATGTGGGTTTGCTTTAACGACAGATTTAGAACCAATTTCAAGATTCTTGTCAATTGTCATTCCAAGTAGTGTTGTGTCTGCTAATTTTGCAAGTACATTATCAACTCCACCTATAAACACCCATTTAATTCCTCTTTCTTTCATATCTGCAAGTGCTCCTGTTGAGCGTAATGAAGAGAAAACTCCACCATTTCCATCAGATGCTTCTTTTATTTTCATGTATTTATCTATTAAAAGTTTTCCATCCATATCTAACAAAGGTAGTTCGCCTTGCATAAATAAAGTTACATTTTCCTTATTATATCCAAAATAGTTATTCTTTTTTAGGAAATCTTCTGTAGCTTTATTATTTTCCTTGCTTGTCATTATATACCATGGTATTGATACTCCATATTTTTTATTAGCTTGTTTTAAACTTTCTGTTAATATCTCAAAAATATATTTTCCTTTTCCATATACATCTAATTTAAATGTTCCCTTTGGTCCGTCATGCCCAAGTCTTGTTCCCTGTCCTCCAGCCATTGTAACTACTGCATATTTTCCACTTTTAATAATTGATTCTCCAATTTCATCAAATCTTGTTTTTTGTTCATATGTAAGTTTTTCTTTATCTAAATAATTTATTGCTTCAATTTTATTTTCTTTTATTTCAACTTCCTTTTTAGCATTTTCATATAATTCAGCTAATTCATCAAAATTTATATTTTCTATTTGTCTTATTAATTTATCTTTTTTTTCACCATCTAATTTATTTAATAGTTTTATAATATGTTCTTGCCCGTAATGCTTCAAAGTTGATTTAACATCTTTATTCTCTACCACAATTCGCTCATTCCTTTCTATAGCCTTTACTATATTTTATGCCATATTTTCTTATTTGACTATAATATCACATTTTTTTAATTTTGGCAATTATACTTGTCATATTTACTATAGATTACCAATATAAATTAATAAAGTATATAGTACAAACATTTTGAAGGAGGTATATAGATGGAAAATATAAATCTATATCAAGATATAGCTAAAAGAACAAATGGTGATATTTATGTGGGTGTAGTTGGTCCAGTAAGAACAGGAAAATCTACTTTTATTAAGAACTTTATGGATTTATTAGTTATCCCCAATATTGACAATGAATACAAAAAGGAAAGAGCGAAAGATGAATTACCTCAGAGTGCTGGTGGAAGAACTATTATGACTGCTGAGCCTAAATTTGTTCCTAATGAAGCTGTAGAAATTTCACTTGATAATAACTTAAAATTTAAAACAAGATTAGTAGATTGTGTTGGCTATTTAGTTGATAACGCAATTGGGTATATGGAAGATGATGTTCCTAGAATGATTAAAACACCATGGTTTGATGAAGAAATTCCTTTTGAAAAAGCTGCTGAAATTGGAACTCAAAAAGTAATTCAAGAACATTCTACTATTGGCATTTTAGTCACAACTGATGGTAGTTTTTCTGAAATACCAAGAGAAGATTACATTCAAGCTGAAGAACGTGTTGTTAATGAACTTAAAACTTTAAACAAACCATTTGTTATTTTGCTAAATTCTAGTGCTCCTAATTCAGATTTTACTCAAGAACTAGCATCAAATTTAAGTAACAAATATGATTCGAGTGTTATTCCTATTAATTGTGAAAATTTAACTCTTGAATCTATTAATGATATATTTTCTAAAATTTTATATGAATTTCCGATTGAACAAATTGGTATTAATTTTCCAAAATGGATTGATGGACTTGATTTTAATCATCCTTTAAAACAAACTTTATTTTCTGAAATTTCTAACTCTTTTTCAGATATAACTGTTTTAAAACAAGTACCTGACAGTATTAATATTATTCAGGATTCTGAAATAATTAATCACAGTAGAATTATAAATATTGAATTAGGTACTGGTAACGTAAATATTGCAGTTGAATTACGAGATGATTTGTTTTACAAAACATTATCTGAAGTTGCCAATATTGAAATTACTGATGAATGTGATTTATTTGGAATTATTTCTAATTTGTCTAAAGCAAAAAAAGAATATGATAAAATTGCTAGTGCATTAGAAGAAGTTGAAAGAAAAGGATATGGTATTGTTACTCCTTCAATTGATGAGCTTATTTTAGCAGAACCTGAAATTGTGAAACAAGGCTCTCGTTTTGGAGTAAAACTTAAAGCTACTGCTCCTTCTTTACACTTAATAAAAGCTAACATCGAAACTGAAGTATCTCCAATTGTAGGCTCTGAAAAGCAATCTGAAGAATTAGTAAATTATTTACTTTCTGAATTTGAATCAGATCCTAAAAAGATTTGGGAATCTAATATTTTTGGAAAGAGTCTTCATTCTTTGGTTAATGAAGGCTTACATACAAAACTTTCAAAAATGCCTGAAGATGCACAAATGAAATTACAAGAAACTCTAGAGCGTATTGTTAATGAAGGTAGTGGTGGATTAATTTGTATTATTTTATAAAAAAAAAGTGGCTTAAAGCCACTTTTTAGTTTACTATTTCAGGATATTGAAACATTTTTCCTCCAGGTGTAAATTGTCCACTTGGACTATGTGCTTGATTAAATTCTGAAGCACCTTTCATAAAATATCTTGTTTTATCAGCCTGAGTTACTTTTGCTCCACCTTTAGCTACTGGATCGTCCCATGTTGCATCTAATGCATACCACTTATCATCATTTTCCACATAATTCCATGCATGCTTTTCTGAGTTTCCACTAGGATTTGTACCTGTTCCAACAACCATTACACAAGGTATTCCCATTGCATCTAATACATATTTCATAGATCTTGCATATCCTTCACATACACAATAATGATTAATCAATGCACCATAAATATTGTATATATTCGGAGCTGATAATGATTCATCATATGAAAGATTTTCAATCAAAAAATCATGTACCATTTTTATATCATCATATGTATTTCCTGTTTTTTTACTAAGTAAACTATTCCTTACTTGTTCAACTTCTGCAATTGCACTATTTACCTGCTCCGCAGACGAAAATTCATCAATTAAATAACTTGGCTCTTCTCCATTGTTTATATATACCTCATATTCTTTCTGTGAGCCAGTAGTTTTTGTTGCAACCGTTAAATACATTTTATTTGGATCTAAATAAAATGTGTCTGGATTATCATAGAAATATGCTTCAACAGCAGATTGATAACTCTTTGTTAATTGTTGTGTATCACCGTTTTGACTTTCTAATAAAGATGAAAAATAGTTTCCTAAATTAATTGTTTTTGTACCTGTTTTCATTTCTTCTTTATTTTTTTCAAATGCATTATATATATATTTCTCCTGTTCCTCTAATTGATTATAAAAATATTTATTAATTTGTACTGCTCCGTAATCTTGTGCTTTATTATCTTCATTTTCAGTTATCCCAGACAAATCTTGTTGTCTAACTACAGGAACATCTACACTTTCAATAGTACCAGTAGTATAATTTTCACTTTCTGGATTAGAAGCTACCTCAACTGCTTCTGAATCGTTGAAAAGGTTAGAAGATATTTCAGTTCCAATCAATATTGAAAAAATTATAAAACAAGCAACCATTCCCATTGATATAAAGGCTACTGTTACTTTCATAAATAAATCTTTCATCATAAATTCTCCTATTTTATCATTCTATTTAATTATATCACTTTTATAAATTAAAAACTAGTATATTTTTTCAAATTATAGCAATACTAACTTAAAATGGAGGATTTTTTATGAATTTGAAAAAACAGTTACAATCTTTATTTAAATATGTTCCAAAAAAAGATGATTATTTTTCACTTCCAACTAATATAAACGAAAATTATAATCAACCTACTAACTTATCTTCAAATGATAATTCTATTGAGAAATATGAAGAATTTGAAGATATATTCCCTACATTAAGTATTAATTTGGAATATATAAAAATGAAATATAACACTATGATTAATAGTGATATTGTTATTCGCGAATTTACAATTAATGCTCGTGGTAAGCAATACTCTGCCCTTTTACTTTATATAGATGGAATGGTAGATTCTAAAACTATGAATGATTTTATTTTGGAACCACTTATGATGAGAAATAAAAATAACCTATATGATAGTGATCAAAACAAAGTCATTGCAGAAGCTGTTTCTAACAATATTACTGTCAGAAAAATCAAAAAATTTAATATTGATGATTATTTAATAAGTTGCCTTATACCACAGAATAATGTTAAAAAAATTACTAAATTTGAAGATGTTTTTAGTGGAGTAAATTCTGGAGATTGCGTGCTTTTTGTAGATACTTTAAATATATGTTTCGATATTGAAGTAAAGGGATTTAAACAAAGAAGTATTGATACACCTAATAATGAAATTATAATAAAAGGTCCACAAGAAGCTTTTGTTGAAAATATTAGAACAAATACTTCTTTAATTAGAAGAATTGTTAATAATGAAAATTTAGTTGTTGAGTCTTTAGAAATTGGGAAAGTTACTAAAACCAAATGTGCTGTATGTTATATTCAAAATATAACTAATGGCGACCTTGTTTCTGAAGTAAAATTTAGATTAAATAACCTGGAAGTTGATTCACTTCTTTCCTCTGGTGAATTAGAGCAACTTATTACAGATAAAAATGATCTTCGGAATTCCAGAAGTTTTAGCAACAGAAAGGCCTGATAAAGCTACTAAATATTTATTACAAGGTCGTGTAATAATACTTGTAAATGGATCACCATATTCACTAATTGCTCCAGCTACTTTAATAGACTTCATGACATCTCCTGAAGATACCAACTTAAATTATAGATTTGGAAACTTTTTACGTGGTTTACGTTTTCTTGCTATGATTATTACTTTATTATTGCCAGGACTTTATGTTGCTATAACAAGTTTTCATCAGGAAATTCTACCAACAGAGTTGTTATACTCAATTCTAGCTGCTAGAGAAGGTGTTCCTTTTCCAGTTATTTTTGAAATCTTAGTAATGGAAATTTCTTTTGAATTAATACGTGAAGCTGGACTACGTGTTCCCTCACCTATCGGTCCAACTATTGGCATAGTTGGTGCACTGGTACTTGGTCAAGCAGCAGTTAGTGCAGGTATTGTTAGTCCAATTCTTATAATTATAGTAGCTATAACAGCAATAGCATCTTTCGCTATACCAGACTTCTCTTTTGGTTTTCATCTAAGATATTATAGATTTGTATTCATACTACTAGGATATCTTGCAGGATTTTTGGGTATTAGTATAGGACTTTTTGTTTATATTTCTATTTTATGTAATGTACGCTCTTTTGGTGTATTTTTTACAACACCTTTTTCTCCAACAACTGACTCTGGAGGACATGGATATTTTTTAAATCCTGTATGGAAACGCCAATTTAGAGCTCCTTTCTTAGCCCCTAAAAGACAAAAATCTCAAGAAAAAATAAGTATGAAATGGAATAAAAAGGAGTGATATTATGGATAATACAAAAATTAACACAAAAGAAGCAATTGCTTTAGTTTTAACTGTTGCAGTTTCCCATTCTTTATTAGCAATACCAAAAGATTTGATGACTAATCAAAAATCTGCAGCAATATTAAATATCGCTTATGTTACTATAATTACTGTTATTTTTGCTTATTTAATTTATAGATTATTTAAAGCTTTTCCAGGAAAAGATATTTTAGATGTTTCAGATTTTCTAGGTGGAAAGATTTTAAAAACTATTTTAGGAATTTTATTTATTCTTTACTTTTCCTTTACAGCTAGCATTTTACTTAGAAACTTTTGTGAAAGTATTAAAATAGTTTATTTTCCTAATACAAAAGTTGAATTTATAATTACATTTTTTATTTCAGCAATAATAATTGTTTGTAGTCTTGACTTTAAATCTAATATTAAAGTTAATTATATTATTATGCCACTTGTTTTAATTAGTATTCTTTTTTTATTTTTCAGTAATTTAAAAAACTTTTCACCTGACAGAATGTTTCCCATATTAGGAGAAGGGTTTAACAAAACTTTTATTAAAGGAATTAAAAATATATATGCATTTGGCGGAATATCTTTACTATATTTTCTACCACCATTACTTAAAGAACCAGAAAAATTTAAAAAAATTAGTGTATACTCAATTTTATTATCTGGTATTTACTTACTAATAGCAATTTCAATTATTTTATTTATGTTTGCATATTTTGTTAATGTAGATGAAATTATGCCTTTATTTTCAGCTGCTAGAAATATAGAATTTGGATCTTTTTTTCAAAGGTTAGAATCTGTTTTTCTATTAATTTGGTTGGTTATTTTTGCCTGTTATATAAGTATTATGATGACGTTTAGCTTAGAAGCAACTTGCAAAATTGCTAATTTAAAAGATAAAAAACCACTTGCGCCTGTTTTTGGTTTGTTGTTTTTAGGAATTTCATTACTGCCTAAAGATTTAGCTAATTCTAATACCTTGGAAAGGTCAGTATATCCTATTGCAACTATTAGTCTATGTTTCATTTTGACATTTATTCTGCTTATTATGGCAAATCTAAAAAAAAGAAAGGATAAAGTATGAATGTAAAAATATTAAAGAACATTTTTATTGTATTGTTATTAATTGTATTAGCTCTTGGTTTTTCTAAATCCTATACTTCTTATTCCATTGATAATTTAGACTTTGTTATTTCTTTAGGTATAGATATTGCAGAATCAGATGAAGAAAAATTAAAGGTTTCTTTTGAGTTTACTAAACCAGCAAATTATTCTCCTGATTCAGGAGGATCTTCATCAGACAATAAACCTGTTATTAATACTGTTGAAGCTTCTTCTATTAATAGTGCAATTAATTTGATGAATGCTCACATGGGAAAAGAACTAAAACTTTCCCATTGTAAACTTATTGTGTTTTCAGAAAAGCTCGCTGAAAAAGGTATTTCTGATGAAGTATACACTTTAATAAACAATGTTCAAATTAGACCTTCAACTAATATCATTGTCTCAAAAAGTACACCTGAATATTATTTACAAAATTTAAATCCAAGTGTTGAAAATTATGTAACAAAATATTATGAGGTGTTTCCAGATTCTGGAAAATATACAGGTTATACCACTAATGCTACAATTGGAGAATTTTTCTATGCTTTGTCAACAAACACTTGTGAACCAATGGCTATTTTAGGTGGTATTACTGAAAAAAATGAAAATGATTCACCTGATATAAATAATATAAAAACAGGAAATGTACCAATTAGGTCAGAAAGAAAAGCTGAAAATATGGGACTTGCAGTTTTTAAAAATGACCATTTAGTTGGAGAATTAACAGCATTAGAAACTCTATGTCATTCTATTATGACTGGTAAAGTTAATAACTTTTTAGTTTCTGTCCCTAATCCTAAGAACTCAAATGATTTATTAGATGTATATTTATACGATGATATGAATACTAAATTAGATGTTGATATAGTTAATGATACCCCGTTTGTAAAAGTTAATATTAAATTAACTGGAGATATTGCATCCACTTCTTATAATTCAGATTATTTGAATGAAGAAACTTTAAATTCGATATCTAATTATACCTCAAGTTATTTAGAATCTATAATGTCTGATTATTTATATAAAACAGCTAAAAAATATCAATCGGATATCAATTGTATAGGAAAACGTTCTTTAAACAATTTTAAAAACTGGTCAGAACTTGAAAATTATAACTGGAAAGATCGATATAAAGATTCATTTTTTGATGTAAATGTCACTGTTAATATAAAATCAGGATCTTTAATTTCTGAAATTTAAGGGGGTAAATATGTATAATTTATTTTATTATTGTGTTTTATTAACTTATTCTATTTATACTTTTCTTAATATTCTTTCTTATGCAAAATATGAAAAAGATGAACAAAAAAATAAAAGCGGAGCAATTGCTATAGTCGCTTTCTCCGCTATTTCTATTATTTTTTGTAATATTTTTGTACTACTTAATCGCTAACTTTTTCATCTTCTATTAGTGCAAAATCTATTTCTCTTAATAATTTACTTGCAGAAATCACTTCTATCTTTACTTTATCTCCAATTTTATAGATTTTGCCTGTTCTTTCTCCTATTAATTGTTTTTTTTCTTCATCATATATAAAATATTCATCTCCTAATTTATCAAATCTTATTAATCCTTCTACTGTATTGTCTAGTTCGACAAATATTCCAAAAGATGTTACTGAAGAGATAATCCCTTCATATTGTTCTCCTATTTTATCTTCCATATATTCGGCCTTTTTAATATCCTCAGCTTCTCTTTCAACCATTGTTGCAACTTTTTCTCTCTCAGAAGATAAATCCGCTCTTATCTCTGCTTGCTGACCATATTTTTCATAGAAGTTATCTGATACTACATAATTATTTTCTATATATTTTGAAATTATCCTATGGATAAATAAGTCTGGATATCTTCTAATTGGTGAAGTAAAATGGCAATAGTATTTACTTGCTATTCCAAAATGTCCTCTATTTTCTGCCTCATACCTCGCAACTTTTAATGTTCTTAATACTAAGTTAGATACAACTTTTTCTTCTTCTCTTCCTTTTATTTCTTCTAATATTTGAGCAAATTCTTTTGGATAAATTTCATCTTTATTTAATCTAATTTTTAATCCAAAATTAAATAAAAACTTATTTAGTTCTTTTACTTTATCCTCATCTGGTGGTTCATGAACACGATAAATAAATGGTGCTTCTAACCAATAAAATTTTTCTGCTACAGTTTCATTTGCCGCTAACATGAATTGCTCTATTATTTCATTTGCAAAATGTTGCTCGTATTTTTCAATATTTATAACCTTACCATTTACAGGATCTAATTCTATTTTACTTTCTGGAATTTCTAAATTTAAATATCCTTGTTCCATTCTTCTATTTTTTAAGATAGTAGCTAATTCTTCCATTAACTTTAAATGTTTAATATATGGTTTATAATCATCTGATGCATTACCATCTAATACCGCTTGTACTCCATTATAACTCATTCTTTTAGTCACATTTATTATTCCTTTATATATTTCACCTGAAATGACTTTTCCTTTATTATCAATCTCCATACTGCAAGAAAGTGTATATCTATCTTCCCCTTGATTTAAACTACATATTCCATTTGATAATTCACGCGGAAGCATTGGAATCACACGACCTAACATATAAATACTCGTCCCTCTTATTATAGCTTCTCTATCTAACAAGCTATCTTCTTTCACATAATGGCTAACATCTGCAATATGAACATCTAATCTATAATTTCCATTTTTTAGCTTTTCTACTCTTACCGCATCATCTAAATCTTTAGCATCTTCACCATCAATTGTAAAAATTTCTTTTTCTCTCATATCTACACGATTTGGTATATCTTTTGGATTAATTATATTACCATATTTTTTTGCTTCTTCTGCTACCGGTTTTGGAAATTTGTTTGGTAAATCGTGTTCTTTTATTAAAGACATCATGTCTACACCAGCTTGATTTATTCCCCCAATTACTTCAATTATTCTTCCTTCTGCATTTTTTCCTTTTTTAGGAAATTTTGTGATTTTAACTACTACTTTATGATTATTTCTAGCTTTTCCAAAGAATCTTTTTGGGATATATATGTCAGTTCCAAAATTTTTATCATCTGGCACAACAAAACCAAAACTTTTATTATTTTGAAAAATTCCTACTACTGTATCTTTTTCATGCCTTAAAATTTTTATAATTTTTCCTTCTCTTCTTTTTCCTTTTATGCTTTCTTCAATAATTTTTATTTCAACTAAATCTCCATTTAAAGCATTTCTAGAATTATCTCTTGAAACATAAACTTCATCTTCTTGATTTTCTATCTTAACAAATCCAAATCCTTTCTGGTTTTTTCTATATATTCCTTCTAAGATATTATTTTCTTTAATTTTTCTCACCGTCCTTTCACAATAAAAAAAGGCTGTTCTTTAACATAACCGCCTTTATTTATTAAAAATTCTTTACATCATATATATTATTCCCAAAGCAACTGTTAATATTAATAATACTATTGTTAAAAATATTAAAGCTCTTTTTTGCTTTCCTTCTTTTGTCTTACCTTTATTTTTTTCATAAAAGTTATCTGAAGATGAACCTGTTATAGTTGCTCCTAATCCTTGGTCTTCTTTTGCTTGTATTAATGCTAATACAATTACTACTAAAGCTACTATAAAATAAACTACTGTTAATACATTTTTTACTATTCCCATTTGTAAAATTCCTCCCTACGGTTTGTTTTCGTTAATATACTTGTCTATTCTAACATACTTTTTAAAAAAAATCAAGAGACAACGTCTTTTATGCTATCACCAATAATTTTATTTATATCTGTCATTAATATATTAAACTTTGCTTCTGAATCCAAATATTTTTTTGCTTCTTCATTTTCAATAAGTTTTGCATACATTTTTTGCATATTTGCTAACTCTTTTTCATCCGTTTCGCCTGTTTGCATTATTTTTAATTGTGAATTATATCTAGCTTTTTCAAATTCTTTTATTTTTATATTTAAGTCTGGATTTAAAGATATTGCTTCTTTTGCTTTTTTATAATTATTATATTCTTCAGATTCTTTTATTTCCTGTGCTAGCTTATTTACTGTATCATAAATATTCAATTTATTCAACCTCCTTGTATCTCTTTAATTTACAGTATTGTTAGTAGTTTGTCCTTCTGATGTTTCCTCTATTCCTTGAATATCTAATTTAGCATTTTTAGGACAAATATTTATAAAAGTATTTCCATCATTTACGTTTATTATATTCCCTTCTGTATCTTTGTATTCTGTTTTTGAATCTCTTGCTTGTTTTGTGGCTGTAATTTTAATAGCTTTTCCATTTGTAATATAATATCCATCAAATGTTCCTATATTTTTCAAGCCTTGTCTACCTTTATTTTCAGTATCATCTAATGTATAATTATCACATTTCACAATTATTATATTTTTTATTGATACAGGCTCTTTTGTATCCCAATCAACTTGTTCTACACCTCTTGCATAACGATTATACCTTTTGTTAGTTTTGTCATATTCATACTTTACAGTTTGAAGATCTGAATGTGGTATTGTTATAGTTGTAGCTGGCATACCGTTTTCTAACTCGACTTCATCTGTCACGTAATTTAATACACTTTCAGCTTTTGATGTTGTTTTATATCCTTTAGATTTTGAAGCAGTTAGTATAGCTTGTGTACTTGTTACAGCATTATGTGGAGAAGCTTTATCTTTAACTCTCCAAAAAGTATCTGATGTTTCAGAGATTCCATTTAAATTATCTATTGAGTATTTCTTTATATCTTTTTCAGCTTGTGGACTCCATCCGAAGTGTGTATATATTGCATCATTTTCCATTGCATAATCTATAAAATAATGTCTTGCACTACGTACAGGTCCTATTTTGTCTAAATCAACACCTTTGAAACAAGCCATTAATCTTGTTTCTCCACCCTCAACAATTATTTCATAAACCAAATATGCTTTATTTAAATTTGCTTGAGGCCAAGCATCTTTATGGTTGTCTATCATAACAGCAATAGGTCTATCATTTCCTTGATAAATTTGAATCTTCTTTCCTTGCTCAGAATCTTCAGCTATTAATTCATTGTTAGAAACTGTGTTGTTTTGATCTTTATAAACCTTATATGCTAAGCATCCTCCTGCAGCGATGGCTACAACAATTAGTATAAAAATTAATACTTTTGCACCATTTTTTTCCATATTTAACTCCTTGTGATTTTCAATTCATTTAATATTTTTTCTTCTTTCTCTCTCATTTGAATTTTTTCATTTTCATTCATATGATCATATCCCATCAGATGATAGAATCCATGAACAACCATATAGCTTAACTCTCTTTCAAAACTATGTCCATATTCTTTTGCTTGTTCTTCAACTCTATCTATTGAAATCACTATATTTCCTAATACATCCTCTGTATTAAATTTATTTTCTTTTATTCCTAATTCAAGTTCTTCTTTTTCAAACATTGGAAAGGATAATACATCTGTTTCTTTATCTATATTTCTAAATTTTTTATTTGTTTTTCTAATTTGTTCAGGTGTTGTCAACGTAATTTCTATGTATAATTTAGTTTTATCTAAATTTTCTTTTTCAAAACATGTTTGGAGAACTTTTTTTATTATTATCTCATAGTTATGATTTTCTTCTATATCTAAAAAATCTATTTCACACATTTATGCTACTTCCTTAATTTTTATATATTGTCCATTTGATACAAATGAATTTTTTATTGTTCTTATTGCTCCATAGTCAATTAGTTTTCTCTTGTAATATGTTCTAATTCTGCTATAATCTATTTTAGTATATGAATCTAATTTCTTTAAATCATTTTTTATGAATAGAACTTCTTTGTCTTTTTGATAATCTGCATCTTTTAATCTAATAATCTTTTTATACTTTTCCCAGAATTTTTTATATTCATCTCTATCTTGTGGTTTTTCCCAATAAACTTTCTTTGACAATAACTTTGTATTGTATTCTTCCATTAAATTTATTAATGTTTTAAATATTTCTTCTCTTTTTGTCGCTATTTTAGTATCTTGTAATAATACTCTTGCATCTCTTAATAATTTTTCGTAACATTGTTCTGCTACCGTTAAAGGAACACTATGAGTAAATATAAGCCTACTTATTCCTAATAATACCATATTTTTCTCAATATTATCTCTTCCATCTAACTTACCTATTGTAAATTTTTCATATTTTTCATACTCTTCAATTACTTTTTTCAATTTTTCATCTTCATTTATTTTCAATGGCAATATATTTTCAATATAGTCTTCTAATGTTGCAAAAATTTTTACATAAACGGCATCTTTTGATGAGTCATATTCTCCTGATGTATTTGCTAATTTTATTGCATAGTTTTTCAAAATACTCTTATATAATACATCCATTCTAAATGAATAAAATTCTTTAAATCTTTTTATTACTTTTTCTTTTCCAGCCACTTTTACAGCTTCATAGTCTAAATCAATTAGATATTTTTGCTTTCTATGTTTATATTCTACAAATTCATTTTCTTTAAGAGTAATAACCTCATAATATTTTGCTAATGCATTTTTTTCATATTCAGAAGCTGAGTTGTTTTTTACTTTTTTATATATAGAATCCATAACATACTTATCTAATGCTTCTAAATAATTCTCATATGCTGTTTTATATTTTTTTTCTTCCTCTTCCCTATAGTCCTCTTCAGCATCTTGATAATTATCAAAAGCTTTTAATAAAGAATTTCTTCTTATAGAAATTAACATGCTATTAATACCTATTCTTGTAGGTGTTAATATTTTTGTTAATGTTGTAGTTATTTTATTAAAAAAGTTTTTGTCTGTTCCAGTAATTCTAAGACTTCTTTCTTCCATTCAACTCATCCTTCCTTTTTATATTTTCTCATTTGTCCCAACTTTCTCAATCACTTCATATGTTACAAAAATTTCTACACAATCTTCTTTTTCATATGTATTTATATTTTTACTTATTATATCATCTTTATTTTCTATTTCAGAGTCTAGTTGTTTTTCAAGTTCCTTTATTCCAATCTCTTTAGCTTCTTCAACAGAATAATTTCTTTGTATATTCTCGAGTTCTTTATTTGTTCTCTTTATTATAGAAATTGGTAAATAAAAATCTGAAAATAATCGAAACTTCTTCTCCGATACCATTGTATCATAAATTTTAAATTTTGAAACCCCTTTACCAAAATTTATTTCAAATTTATTAAATTTTATACTCATTTTATTTTCTTCATTTCCTGTTTCTTTTGTTTCTGTATTTTTATAATTTATTTTAATATTCTTTGTATGCCATACTTTTGCTTCAACTTCTCCTTTTGCATGAACATACCTGACTCCTGTGTATTTTCCTTCCATCCAACCACCAATTAATATTGATCCTTCTGTTATAACATCTCCAACTTTTACTTGTGCTGTTCCAGTTTGAGCATTTATTTTCGTTACTACTCCCTTTTTGTCAGATACTATATTAGATATTTCATCATCTTCAACAATTTGTGGTTTTTCTGTTGATTTAACTAATTTAACTATTGCATTTGTTCCTTTTAGTTCTATTCCCATCCAAGCTATATCTTCTCTTTTTAATCTTACTTTATTAATAATTTCTTTTGTATCAACTTTTGATTTTAATTCTCCAATTTTTAGACCTGCTTCTTCAATATCTTGTTCTATATTTTCTATTTGTTTTCCGTCTTCTAATTGAACTTCTACATTCCAAACAAAATTTGAAGTAATAATTATTGCTATTACAATCATTAATAAGGAAATTACGAAAGCTTTTCTTTTTTTGTATTTATTAAATAAAAAAGGTAAACCTTTTTTATTCTTTATTTTTATTTTACATTTTGCATTTTTAGAAAATTTTATAACTTGTTTTAATTTATTCAATTCTATGTTAAGTAAAACATTCGCATCTTTCTCTTTTTTTACATTCCATATTAATACATGATTATTGTTACATAAATTTATAAATCTTTCTATGTAATAACCTGTTACTTCAATTCGCAAATATCCAATTATGTAGCTTAATAGTATTCTAAAAAACAATTCACATCTTCCTATTCTATTCTTTCAATATCAAAACTTTCTATTTTTCCCATAACTTTGATATCATCTTGTGACATATTTTCAAGTTTCAAATCAAATCCATTAATATTTATAATTCCTATATGAGTATTAATTCTTACAAAATAATCCTCATATTCTAATATTCCTTTAAAATTTTCTACAATCATTTCATCAAAACCTGTAATTACTATTTTAGGCACATTACTATATACTTCTTCAGGAATCTCAAGTAACCTATTAATTTTGTTTCTTCTGTTTTTCATATTTGTACCTCTCCTTTATTTTTCAAAATCATCTATGCTTCTTATCTCATATCCTTTTTCTTTTATTTGTTTTATAACATCTCCTAAAATATCTCTATTTGTTTTAGATGTTGCATGTAAAAGCATTACTTCTCCATTATGTAGGTTACTAAATATTTTATTTTTTGCGTTTTCAACACTTGGTTGGTCGTTTTCATCCCAATCAGCATATGCAAATGACCACATTACGGTTTGATATCCTAATGAATTAGATAAAGCTAGACTTTTTTGACTATATTCTCCTTTTGGAGGTCTAATATATTTCATTTCATAATTGAATTTTTCTTTTACAGCATCATGTAATTTCATAACTTCATCTTTTAATATTGCTTCATCTAGTCCTGGCATACTTTTATGATTAACTGTATGATTACCTATAATATTTCCATTATCAATCATCTTTTGAATTAATTCACTTGCTGTATTAACGTAGTGAGCTGTAATAAAAAAAGTTGCCGTTACATCATTTTCTTTTAATGTATTTAAAATATCTTCTGTATATCCTGCCTCATATCCTAAATCAAATGTTAAATAAATTACTTTTTTATCTTTATTTCCCATATATATTCCATTATTTTCGTCCATCAGTTGTTTATTTACTGTTCCTACATCAGGTTGTTCATTATTATCATTTCTTTTTATTCCCCATTCAATTTTTTTTGTAGAAAGATTTTCAGCACTTACAGATAATGTTTCTTCCTTTTTTAATAAAAAAAGTATTGCATATCCCAATATTAATAGCATAACTAAAATTAATATTTTTAAAATATTTTTTTTCATATAAACTCCTTATTTTTAATTTTTATATTTATATATATTATTTTTATAAATATTTTATGAATATTTAAACAATAAAAAAGAGTGTTTAAAACAATTCTAAACACTCTTTTTATATATTAAAATTAATCCAAACTATTTAAATAATTTTTATAATGTTGCACCAATTATTCCTGCATCATTTCCTAAAACTGCACAAGAAATTTGAATTTCTTCCCTTTTATTGAATAATAAATTTTTTTCTTTAATTCTTTTTTTTAATCTTTCTAATAAAACACCTTCAAAATAAACAAAACTGCCACCAATTCCAATTTCTTGTGGTTCAAATATGTTTATAAGGTTTGCAATTCCAATTGACAAATAATCAATAAATTCGTCAATTGTATTTTCTATTTTTTTATAATTTTTATCTCCTGGTTTGTTTGAACGAATTATTCTTAAAAGTTCTTCTCCTCTTGTCTTTTCTGTAAATCCAAGCTCTTTCCTTAAATTGTTTTTTAGAACTTTCATTGAAGCATATGTTTCAAAACATCCATGGTTTCCACAATTACATTTTTTTCCACCTTTTTCTATTACCATATGTCCTACTTCAGTACCAGGATACTCTCCAGTATTAAGTAGTTTTCCATCTATAATAACAGCTCCACCTATACCTGTTCCTAAAGTTAAGAATATGCTTCTTTTATTTCCTTTTAAACAACCTATTTTGTTTTCTGCTAGTGCTGCACACTTTGCATCATTACGGATTGTTACAGGTATTTTTAAAGTTTTTTCAAGAATTTCTTTGATTTTATATTCTTCTTTTATTCCTAAATTTACTGACTTTAAAATACTTCCTTCAAAAATCGTTCCTGGTACAGCCATTCCAATAATTGATATGTCATATTTTTCTTTTAATTCTTTTATGTTTTGAATTATGTATTCTTCTATACTTTTTCTTATATTCTTTTTTTCTTCTTTTGTTAGTCGTTTTTCTTTCTTTTCAATAATCTTGTCATAGTTGTCTACTACACCAATTCCTATATGACTTCCACCTAAATCAATTCCTACTTTCATTACTATATCCTCCATTTTTAATAAACTGCGGCATTTTTCCGCAGTTTATTAAAATTATTTTTTATACTCCATAAGCAGAGAATAAGAAGTTACCCATATATACTTGAATACAAGGTACTAATACGACTAATACAAAGAAGATTAATACTAATCCGACAACACCATAAACAATTTCAGGTAGAATAGTCATAATTCTATCCATTGTCTGATTTACCTCTACTTCCATATATTCTATCAGTTTTTTCATCATCTCAATTAAGTCTGTTTTCATACCTATATTTAACATCTCAATAACCATAGGAGATGCTAATCCAGAGTTTTCTATTGGATCTATCCATGATGAACCTGTTATTACATTTTTTATTGATGATTCTATTATAGATAATAATACACCATTTTTAACAACATTTTTGCTAACATCTAAAGCATCTTGGATTCTTAGTCCATTTTGTAAATTTAAATATACTGCTTTCAAAAATCTTACAAAATCAAGTGAAAATATTAATTTTCCAAAAATAGGCATTTTATATTTAAAATAATGAAAATTATATTTTCCCTGAGGTGTATTTATATAATATATAATTCCTACAATTGCAGCTATTAATATTGCTGTTGGTATATACCAATATTTCAAAAAGACATCAACAACGTTTGAAAACCAAAGTGTGATTGTAGGCAATGTTTCTGTAGTACCCACTTGATCAAAAACAGTTTGAATAGCTGGTATTGCAAATAATGTTCCTGCAAATAAAAGAATTAATAAACCAAAAAATTGTACTAAATTTGGTATTAAAATCTTTTTTAGTCTCTTGTTTAATGTTTCTGTATCTTCTAGATATTTTATTGCTTGTTCTAGAGAACTTATAAAAGAACCAGAAAGCTCTCCAACTTTAATCATATTAACATATAGATATGGAAAGATATTTTCATATTTTTCCATTGTTACATACATACTTTCTCCAAGCTCTATACCTTGAAGCATTTCTTCTAATATTGCTTTAAATGTTGGATTATCGGTACTTCTTATTATTGTATTTAAAGCATGTATGTTATTAAAATTTGACTTTTTTAATAAATAAAAATTTTCCGTAAATATTATTAAATCTCTTCTCGTAACTTTTGCGCCAATTGTAAGATATGTTTTTATTCTTTCCTTTATTGCACTATTCTTTCCATTTTTTATATTGTCTTTAGTATTTACATTTTGCATCATTTCTAATATTTGGTGTGCATCTTTTGATCTTTTCTTTCTAGGTGTGGCAGATATTTTTATTCCTAAGCTTCCGCCTCCTACTTCTTGTATTTTAATTGGCGTCAATTTATTATCTTTAAGAATTTTTATTAATCTACTTCTACTAGGTGAATCAACTTTATTTTTAACAATTTCACCTCTTGAATTAATAGCCTTAAATGTAAATATTGGCATTATTACTTCCTCCTAATATATTGCAAGTTTTCTATTAAGTTCTTCTAATGTTGTATATCCTTGAATTATTTTATTAATTCCATCTACTATTAATGGTTTAAATCCATTCTTTAACGCCTTTCTTCTTATTTCTATACTTGATGTTCCATTCATTATTAATTCCTTTATATCTTCTGTTATGTGTAGTATTTCAAAAATTCCTATTCTCTCATAATAACCTGTATTATTACAATGTTTACATCCAACTGGTTCATAGGTATTTCCACTTAAGTCAAATTTTACTCCATATTTTTCTCCAATTTTTGTAATTATTTCTTTTTCTTTTTCATTATATGGTCTTTCTTTTCTACATTCACTACAAACTCTTCTTACTAGTCTTTCTGATATTGATGTAGAAAGTGTACTTGCAATATCATAATCAGATAATCCCATTTTTCTTAATCTTGTAATTGTTTCAATACTATCTATTGTATGAAGTGTTGTTAAAACATAATGTCCTGTTTGTCCAGCTTGGATAGCAATTTCTCCTGTTTGCGCATCACGAATTTCTCCAACTAAAATAATATCAGGATCTTGCCTTAAAACATTTCTTAATACAGTTGAAAAAGATGATCTTCTTTCATCAATTTCAATTTGATTTAATCCTTCTATTCTTATTTCTACAGGATCTTCTATAGTTGTAATATTTATTTCTGGTTTATTCAAGAAATTCATCATACTATATAACGTAGTTGTTTTTCCTTCTCCTGTAGGAGCTGCTACAACTACTATACTATTTCTTTTATCTATAGTTGATTTTAACTCTTCTTCGGTTCCTGGAAAACCTAATTCAAATGCACTTCTTACATTTGAATTTTTCTTTAATAATCTTAAAACAAATTTTTCTCCATATACATTAGGCTGAGCTGCAACACGAATACTATAATTTTCAAATGTTAGTATTCTACCATCTTGTGCTTCTTGTTTTTCTTGGTGCATATTAGAGATTGCTTTTAATCTACCTATAATTTGTGACTGTCTAGATTTAGGTAATTTAGCTGCTGTAATTAATTGTCCATCTATTCTATATCTAACACGTATCCATTCAGACATTGGCTCTATATGGATATCACTTGCCCTTTTTTCAATTCCTGTTCTTATTATATTGTCAACTAATGTTGTAATATTTGATGTATTATCTTCTTTTACATCATTTAAATTTACTTTGTCTAAATTTTCTAATATTTGTGTCATATCTCTTTCAAAAGTAATATATGGAACCATCGAAAATCCTTTATTAGATAATATTATTCTAACTTTTTCTATTCCTTCTCTATCTGTAGAATTAGAAAATACAACTTTCGCTATTCCGTCTGAAACTTGAATAGGTAATACTTTATATTTTAAAGCAATTTCTTTAGAAATATAATCTATAAGATTGGTATTTACATCTTGTTTATTTAATATTATTCCTTTTATTCCTACTATTTCTCCTATAGCTCTAATAAGTCTCTCAGGGTCTGCTAAGTTTAGTTCATGTATTATATCTCCTAATTTTTTATCAAGATGTATTTTTTGATACTCTAATGCTTTTTGAATATCTACTTCTTTAACAATCCCCCTTTTAACCAGTTCAACACCAATTGGTTGTCTACTTCTCATCTCCATAATTTTTATCCTTTCTTGTATTAAAAGTTTTAACTGTTTAATGCATAAGTATTTGTCTTTTGTTGATCGTTTTGTGTTAATTGATAATGTACTTTTACAACGTCCTTTCCATTATTCTTTGTGCTTTCAAAATGTATATTATAAACATCTTGGCAAATTTTAACTTTTCCTCTATATATACTATTGTTTATAAATGTGTACTGAGTTCCATCTGAAAAAACTATATAATCTTCATTTCCCGTTTTTGAACATTCTAGTACAGCCATTTTAGTTTTATTAATATCCTCAATAAGGAAACTAGTGAAACGTGTGAATTCTTGTGTTACATCTATATTTTTCTCAGTTTCATCTATATTCGAATAGAAAAAGCCTGTAAATAATGAAATAACACTCACAACAACCAATAAAATTATTATATAAATAATTAATGATGTTAATCCAACTCCTTTTTCAGATTTAATAGCTACTTTCATATTAGCTCTCCTTTGCAATAATAGTATTTAACTCTACTGATTGAACTTCTTTTCCAAGTTTATAATTTAAAACAACTTGCACTTCCTTAACATATCCTAATTGTGCTTTTGTATTAGTAGCTGCATAATCCTTAATTATAGCAGTTTTTGAATATGCTGTATTATCAGCTATTGTTTCATTATTATAAACAGTTATTTCTTTCTTATTAGCATTTTCACTATTGAAATATGTTGAAGAATTCTGTTTAATTTCTTCTATTACTCCAATAGCATATTGAGTAGCTTGAGCTTTTCTTTCAACCTCTTTAGATACTATTGTATAATTATTATATAGTCCAATTATAATACTACCAAATACTGCAATAACCAAAACTGCTATAATAACATCTGCACCTGTAAAGCCTTTCTGATTTCTTAAGTTCATTTTAGTTTCCTTTCCACATCATTAATTTACTGAAAATTATAACTACAAAGAATGTTATGACATTTGCCATTCCTAAATAGAAACCTATTGGCAATGTCTTATCATCTTTTACTATTTTACTTCTTTCTTTTTTTGTATTTTTCTTCAATTTTTTTATAAACATATATGCAGATACAATTAATAAAACATATATTATCGTGCTAATTGTAATTTCATTTCCTGTAAATATTGCCATTGTTACGATTGTTAATAATATTCCATTATAATATGAATTTTTTGCATATTTTTTAAGTGTAATTGTATCAAATAGTAATATAAGTACGTAAAAAAATAAATATATAGCATATCTATATATACTAGGTGTACCTATTATGTATAAATATACTATATACATAAGTGATATCACGATTCCATATACAGATACTGATTTTTCAATTCTTCTATTTTCTTTTTCTGTAATTGCCATTAAAACTACAAATGTTAAATATAATATCCAGAAAACATAATTTGTAACTACTTCAGGAGTTATATTATATATATTTAGTCCTATAAAATAAGCTAAAGCAACAAAAGTAATCCCAGATAATAATTCTAAAATAAAATATCTTGGTCTTATTTTTTGCTTACAATATTTACATCTTCCCCTTAAAAAGATATAACTAAATACTGGTATTAAGTCCAAAACTCCAAGTTTGTGATTACAGTTAGGACAATAAGAATGTGTATGGGTTATATCTTGTTTTTTTGGTATTCTATATACTGCTAAAGTATAAAAACTGCCAAACAAAGTTCCTATAATAAATATTAATATATAAAAAATCAAGTTGTATATGTCCATGTTATTTCTTCTCCATCTATAAATTATCCATATTCAACTTTAGGAATATACTCTATATAAGCGCATATTCCTAAAATATCCATAGTTTTTATTTTAATTTCTAACAGCATCTGTACTTAATGCTGTATATTTTCTATATGTTATTTTTTCTTTTTCATTTTTAACTCTTTCAATTCTTCCCTCAATATCTGCTCCATATTTATCCGTATCTGGTGAATGCCAAGTGATTTTCACAACTGTACCAGTACCATTTTCACCATTTGATTTTTCTATAATATCTTTATGATATTCAGCTGTATAACTTCCAATCGAATTAGGTAGAGATTCACTATCCATTCCATTTTCTTCTAGAATAAATTGACCATCTTTTTCATCTGGGATTGATGCTCCTTCATCATATTCTGCTGAATATAAATTAGCAAATATTCCATCTAAAGCTAAATTTATTCTATCACATGCTTCTCCTCTTGCATTTTCAACTACTGCTTCTGTAGTTTTTTGTGGAATAGAACTTCTTTCATTTAACATTGCTATAGTTACGCCTGCTAAAATTAATAGAACTATAATTGTTACTACTAAAGCTATTAAAGTTATCCCTTTGTTACCTCTCATCGTTAAGTTTTTCCTCCTTTATTTCTTTTGTATACTACTCCTCTCCAACTAAAGCTGCATGTACAATATATGGAACTTTTCCTTTTTCTGTTGTAACTCTTTCAATTGATCCTTGAATATCTCCGCCATATTTTACAGCATCTGGTGTTTTCCAAGTTATTACTAAAACATTACCAGTTTTACTAGTAGTTGTATTTTCTTTTGTGTATTCAATTTCATATGATCCAACATCTCCAGATACTGAACCCTCATCTATTCCATTTTGTTGTAATATCTCATCTCCATCCTCTGGAAGTGTTCCTGCATCATATTCTGCAGCAATTAAATCTGCAAATACACCATTTAATGCAATATTTATTCTGTCACATGCTTCTCCTCTTGCTGTTTCTACATCTGCTTCTGTAGCCTTTTGTAGTATTCCGTTACTTCCTGTTAGCATTGCTATAGAAATTCCTGATAAGATTAATAATACTATTATTGTTATTACTAGAGCTATTAAAGTTATACCCTTATTGTTTTTCATTTTTTTATTTCCTCCTTTATTTTATATAAATTTTTATGTTACAAATTAATCTGTAACTGCTGCTGTAACTTTATATGGCACTTTTCCTTTTTGTGTCGTAGATTTTTCAATTTTTCCTACTATGTTTTCACCATATTTTACTGTATCTGGTGAATTCCATGTTATTACTACAACATCACCTGTCGTTTTATCTTCTGGTTTTACATAAGTACAAGAATAAGTTCCCACTCCTGATCCTAATGAAGCACTATCCATTCCATTTTCTTGTAATATCCATAATCCTGTGTTCGTATCCGAACTTGGTTCAGGTAATGTTCCTGCATCATACTCTGCAGCAATTAAATCTGCAAATACGCCGTTTAATGCAATGTTTATTCTGTCACATGCTTCTCCTCTTGCAGTCTCTACATCTGCTTCTGTAGCTTTTTGTAATATTCCATTACTTCCTGTTAGCATTGCTATAGAAATTCCTGATAATATTAATAGTACTATTATAGTAATTACTAAAGCTATTAAAGTTATACCTTTATTATTTTTCATTTTGTTTTCCTCCTATTTTTTAATTATTCAATTTCGGATACTTTTCTTTAGTTAATTGATCCATAATTGTTAATATATGTTCAAGTTATTAAACATAACATTAAAGACTTTTTTATTTTCCATTTTTATAATTGTAAAAACCTGGTTCTCCTCCTGTATTTTTATCTTGTGAATTATGCGTATTTTTACTAGCTGTTTCTTCTCCTTCTGTGACAACAACATTAGAAGCATTTGATGTGCTTGATGTATTTGATGTATCTGATGTTGCATCTGTTGTTGTTTCGCTTGTAGTTACTTTATCATTATTATTTCCTTCAATATTTTCAAAAGGATTTGCTCTTCCTGGGTTATAGCTATTTATACTTTCGTAATTATTCATATCTGTTCCATTTACCTCATATGTTGTAACCACTCTATCATCATCTGTTTCTGATGACATTAATTCTTTGTTAATCCATTCAGGTGTCCTATAAGCAACTTCGTCTGGTAATATTTTTCTGGTTGGTACATAATTATATAGCAACAAAGAAGTTACTAAAATAATGACCAAACATAGCAATAATGCTATAACAATTTCTTTAAATACTTTTTTACTCATTTCTTTTGCTCCTTTACTCAAAATGTTTTATCATAAGTGTATTATTATTTTGATGTGTTGGTGCTATTTGTATTTTCTTCTTCAGCATATTTATCTTTATTAGTGTCATTACTTTGCTCTTTAGTAGTTTCAGATACTTTTTTGATTTTTATGTCCCTACATGTAAATTTTGCAACTACTGTTTTTGACTCTCCTGTCATTTGAAAATCTTCAATTTTAAATCCTAATGAAGAATCATTTTCAATAGCATATATAAAATCTGCAACTGCAACATAACTACCTGTTGCTTCAAATGTCAAGTCATATGATGCATCTTCAGACTGATCAACACCTGAGTTAACAGAAGAAATCATTGCTGCTTCTAGATTCGAATCTTCATTCTCAGCATTTTCTTCTGAATTTTCTTCATTGCTTTGTTCATTTTCTTCTCCTGAGGAATTATTTGTACTAGAAGATTCTGCAACATTTATTCTAAGTGTAACTCCTTCTGCTTTAGCATGATTTCCAATCTGTGTCCATAAATACTCCATTTCATATTTTTCCAATTGAGGAGTTATTTCTTCTCCTGTTTCTGTATCTGTTATTACTAAATTTTCATATTGCTGTTTAATTTCGTCGAGATTTTCTTTGTTTAATTTTTCGTCATCCACTTCTTTTTCATAGTCTTCTTGTGCTAGCTTCTTTGCTTTTTCAACTTCTTCATCTAATTTTTTGTCTTTACTTTTAATTTGAGAATAACTTAAAACATTGAAGTTTCCAATTTGCCACCCTTGAGTTACAGTATAAACTAGAAGTGCACCTAGTAATAATATCAACAAAGTTAATAATGTTTTTTTCATGGTAACTCTCCTTCTATTTTTATTGTTACTAATTCATTTTCTTTAACTCCCCCTGAAGATGTTACGTCTGTCAAAATCACTTCTGATTTTATTTTAGCTTTAAAATATCCTAATTGTTCATATTTATCACTTTGAGCGTATATAGTAATATGACCATTATCCTCTGTAATTTTGTCCATTCTTACATTCTCAGGTATTACATACATCAATTGATTTAATAAATCTGGTATAGCATTTCTAGTTTTATTTCTATCTTCAATTCTTTCATTCTGTTCATTTATTTCATCAACTAAATTTGAATAATCATTGGTTTTATCCTTTATTTTCTCATTATCCATTGAAGCTAAATCAATTTGTTTTGATATATCTTTTTGTGAGGCTAATGCTTCTTCTTCTTTTTTATTCATTTGTGTGTTTAAAATGTTAGAAAATATTGAATAAACAACTATTAAAAAAACTAGAGCTATAGCAATCCTCAATAGGTTTGTCTCCGTTTTTGTATATTCTTCTCCTAAGTCATTATTAGTTACTGCTTCCCCAATATTCTTTAATGTTTCAGAATTCAATTCCATTTTCATAATATTTGAAAAACCATCACTGTTTTTACCTGATTTAAAATTAACTTCTGTTAAACCTTCTCCTACTCCAATTAATCCAAGAGAAATTGCACTATTTACTTCTTGATAATCTTTTATTGTCATATCTCCTGTGTTTTTAATAAAATAAGGTTTAAGTATTTCACATCTTATGCCTTCTAAATACTCTTGAAAATATATGTCTACATTATTAATCATTGCTCCTGTTCCAGATATATATATTTTTTCTATATTTTCTTTTTGTTCTGTTATAATTGTCTTAACTTGATCTACAATTGAATATAAAGTTGGCATTATTGTTTCTATATATGAAATTTCTTGTCTTGTTTGTAAATCTTTTCCTGCCATTGATGTATATATTGTCGTATTTTTACAAATCTCATAAGCTTTTGGATAAGAATTCTCCATTTCACTTAGTTTTTCTAGAAAATCTGAGCTTCCTTCTTGTATTATATTAACATTTTGAACTTCTCCATCTATTATTGTTGTAACAGATGTATTTTTTTCTATATTTACAATTAATATATTTTTTTCTGCTGTTTCATCTCTTTGGTTTAAAAGGTTTTGAATAACCATTGGCAATGGAGTCATTCCTGAAACTTTATATCCATTTAGTTGTTGAAGTGTTGAATCCATTTCCATCTTGTCATTAGATATATGAATAATTTTAATTTTATCTTGTTCATTTTTATCACATGTTGTTATATAACGAGTTTCAAACATATCGCTACTAAATCCATTTTCTTCACAATAAATTTCGAACTCTGTATTTATAGCTTTATGCATATCATTTTTTGAAAGTAATGAAAAGACTTGAAAATAGTTGTAAATTTCTCCTGTTGTATTTATACTTATCGGAATTTTCTGACTATCAGTTTCATCAATTACTTTAGTTATCGCATCTTCTAATTTTTCATAAAATTGCATACCAAATGATTCTACTTTAATATCATCACGTTCTTTTGAAACTTTTGCATATTTAATTATTTTGTTATCAATATATAACCCTAGACACTTTGCCATTTGAAACTCCTCTTTTTATTACTCTATTATTTATTATCAACACAATTATAAAAAAAACACTTGAATTAATTTTATTTATTTCTAATTATAAGTTCTTTTGTAACTTTTTGTTAAAAAGACACATTTTCTGTTACTATATATACATTCTATAGTTTTAAAAATAAAAGTCAATACTATTAACAGAAACGTAAACTAAATGTAAATATTGTAATATAGATGTAATATTATATTCTTCTAATTTTTGCTATAAAGAACCCATCCGTTTTTTCATTTTGATATACTTTTAAATACGATTTTTTTAAAAATTTTTTAAAATAATTCTCTTTTTCTAAATTAATTTTTTCTAAACTAAATTCTTTATTCTTTTCTAAAAATTTATTTACAATCTCTTCGTTTTCTTCTCTTAGAATACTACATGTAGAATACACCAAAAAGCCACCTTTTTTCAAGTATTTTGAGCATATTTCTAATATTTTGTATTGTATTTTTTTTATTTCTTCCAAATCTTTTTCATTTTTTTTCCATTTTATGTCTGGTTTTCTTCTTATTACTCCTAATCCCAAACATGGTACATCCAGTAAAATTTTATCAAACTTTTTTTCATATTTAGAATCATATTTTGTTGCGTCTTTTACTTTTGTAGTTATATTGCTAATTCCTAATCTTTTTGCATTTTCTTCAATAAGTCTAGTTCTATGTTCATGAATATCCCATGCTTCTA
>CANQQF010000006.1 GCA_947625985.1 uncultured Clostridia bacterium
TTTTCAGGATCATCAAGTTTAGCCTGCATATTAGAAATCCTTCCCCATGCTAAAGCCAGTCCAGATAAAAGTAATATACCCATTAAAATTCCTCCTGCCATAAGTAAGGCTTTTGAAGAATTTTCCATAACTTTTCCTCCTTTTATTTACCTATGCTGCCATTGAGCTCATACTTGAGAATGAGTTAGACATACTTGTTAATCCTATTACAACTAATGGGAATATTAAATATCCTACAAATAGCACTACCATTGGAGCAAAACCAATAACTTTTCCAATCATTGCTTTTCTTTTTATTAATCTTTCATTAGATTCTTTACGTTTTTCTTGGTAGAAATCTCTTTCTGAATCTAATTCATCAAAAGCATCACGTATAGGTATTTTTTCAACTGCAGCTTGTAGACTTTCTACAATTGTTATGAATTGTTGGAAGTTTACATCTTCTTTCATTTGCTCTAATGCTTCCCATGCTCCTGCTTCATAGTTGTTAACACATTTAGAAATTGGTGCTCTAAATATATTTGAATATCTTTCAAGCCACTCTAATATAATTTCAACATTTACCCTTTCAATTCTCATAAGCATCAGTATTATTGTTTGGAATTGCATAACTTCATCTTCCATCTCTAACTGTCTCATTTTTACTTGGAAAAATAGTAATGCCATAGGTCCCATATACCCAATTAATGCAAACACAAATGCTAATAAAATTTCAAACCATTTTAAGTATTCACTATTAACAACAGTTAATTTTTCGTAAATTCTTTTCGCAGGTGTATCAAAGTCCTCATCATATTCCTCTTTATAGAAGTCAACTTTTTGTATTACATTTTTTATGTCAGACTCTTTTGTATCCATTTTTCCTTTAAATTTATCAAGTATTTCATTGTCTGCTTCTGTTATTTCCATAGCTGCCGCTTTTTGTTTATCCGATAGCCCACCAATCACATCATAATCTGTTGTAGGTTCTTCATACACCCATCTTATAGCTAAATTATGTAGATAAACAAAGAAAATTAGTGAAATAATTGCAACTCCAACTGCTAAACACAGCCTATTGACATACAGCCATTCTATTTTAGTATTTGAAGCTGCATCTTTTAATGTTTTTTGAACTTTTCTATATTCTTTTGTTCCTTCTTTTGGCATAAATAAATTAACAATTTGTTTTATTATTGGCTTTTTATATAATTTATTTTGCCATGGGTTTTGAATGTTTCCTGTATTAACATTTGTAGAACCGTTATCTTTCAACTTTCTTACTAATATGTAACATACGAATGTAAGAATTAAAATTAATATTTGCACAATTGTACCTGGTTTTCCAACATACCAACTTTCTGTAAAAGAAAAGTTTGAAATTGCCCAGTTTTTTATTGGTTCCAAAGCCAAAATTGGTGCTATAGAAATAACTGCCAAACTTTGGAAAGTATAGTTTAATTTATCTCTTTTCAATATTTCAAGTTGCATCTCTTGACTTATATTATTTACATTTTTTAAGTATAAAGATGCACCATCAACTTTTCTATCACCAAACTCCATTGTTAAATATGAAAGTCCCGCAAACTCTTTTAAATAACTGTTTGGTGCAATATCATAATATTTTTCAAGTTCCATTTCTGGGTCATCTGATATTAATATTTCATGTATTCTTTCACCTTGTCTTGAAATACTTCTTTCATCATCTTGTGAAGTTTGATAAATTGCTTCTTCTACCATGTTATATTCATGATACGCATGACGTATTTCTGTAAAAAATTCCATTTGTTCTCTTAGAATATTGTTATCCATTTTATCAACTGATCCATCTATTAAAGTATCAATCATAAATAACTCAAAAATTAATAATATAGCTCTTAACAAGATATTGCCAGATGTTAAAAGTAAAGTTACTATTGCAAGTGGAATTAATATAGCAAGTGACTTTGTCAGAATTTTTGCAGAGTCACGTCTAGTTGCATATTCATTATCTACATCAATTATTTCAAGTCTACGACGTAATTTAAATATATATCTTTTTATAAATGGTATTTTTGTATATGTTATGTATAATTTTTGAAATAAAATTTCTGATGAGTAGTTACTAGCCTTAGTACCTTGTTGTAATTGTTTTATTCTCTTGTAATCTGATTTTTGCATTCTCTTATTAACAGACATAAATATAGCTATAACAAGGACAAATAAAGCTACAGTTCCGTCCCATTATATATAGTAGGATTTCATTACTCACTTAAATTGCACCTCCTGATAATCATTATACTTTTGCATTACTTTTTGCGTTTAATCTTTCCTCTTCTGGGTTGTATACTAGATTTCTTCCCCAGTTTCTTGCAACAAACTCATCAAATTCTTCTGCATCTGAGTCTTCCATGTTAAGTCTCATTTCTTTTATGTTATATGGAGAAATTGGGTTTGTTAAGACATATTCTCCATCAATATATTCTAGTATATTTTTGTATCTAAATGTTTCTCTGTTAGTTGATTTTGTAAAATAATATGTTGCATTATCAAAAAATTTATCAAATTTACCCTCTAAAGATTTTTCTTTTCTATGGTCAAATGTATATTCGTTTACATTTTCAACTGGAATACATTCTGTAATTCTTTCAATGTAACGTCTTCCTTTAAAGTCTTTTACTAAGTGAATATCAAAATTAAGTACTTGTACAACTTGCTCTTCTGCTGTTTTTTCATTTTTGAACACTCCAGCTCTTAACATTGAGTTTCTTAATGCTGTAACTAAGTCTGGAAATGTTTTAGCGTGGTGAGTAAATAATGTGAACTTAGATGCAACCTGTGCAGATTGAATCATCCAAGATGCTACGGGGTCAGTAGCAACCTCACCTATGATATTAACAGAACCGTCAGTTTTCTTTTGAACGTCCAAACACTCTTGTCCAGCAATTGTATCTGTTTCACGCATTGATAAGATATTTCTTGTAGGATATATTTTTCTTAAGTGTAACTCGAACGCGGTTTCTGTAATACGCAAGTTCATTGTTTCATATATATTTTCTATCATAGCCATAAGCATTGTTGTTTTACCACAACCTTGCTCACCAGTTAGTGATATAATTCTTGCTCCCTTTACTAGGAATTTTAATAATGCGATTGTATCTTCTTTTCCTGGGAATAATACTATTTGTTCTAGTGTAGCACGTTTTACGTCAAACTTTCTTACGAAGAATGCCCATGTTTCTGACATACTTGGTCTAACAACAACGACACGAGAACCGTCCTTCATTTCATTGATTTTATAACCATTTGTATCAGATAATTGTCCAGGGTTGTTATATTTATAAATATTTTGACATACTCTTTTTAATTCTGCTTCTGTTCCAAAAGATAAAAACTCTAAACGTATAGATTTACCTTGGAAGAATATCCAAATTGCATCACAGGCTCTTGGAATTTTATGATCAGATATTTGATTTAAATAATCACCATCTGTTTGAGCAACTTGGCTAACAAAGCTTTCTGGTAATCCAGATACACCACCTGAAATACCATCAATATTCATATCTCTTATTTCATCAATAGCGCTATATCCTTTATATTTTTGATATATTCTTTGTACTAAAACTTCAAGTTTATCTGTAAATTCCAATACAACATTTTCTTGTTCAAAAATATCACTAATCTCTTGTGAAGTTATAACATAACTAGGCTTTGTTTCTCCTTCTAAGAATTTCATTTTAGCTAAATCATATTTTTTTATAAATTCTGTCATAGCTTCATAACCAAAAGATTTTTTATAAACATATATTAAGATATCAAATTTATCTTGTGGAGTTAGCAAAGATGGAATATCAAAAGGTATAGATTTTGATATATTTGTTTCGTCAACGCCATACTCTTGTAATAACAAATCGTATATAATCTCTTTTACATATTTTTTATCATTAACATCACCATATGTACATCCTTTTAAGGCCTTTTTCAATTCGTATTTTTTATTTTTTCTTCTTTTCAATTCCTCTTCAGAAAGACCAATGTCATATAGATTTATTTTTGTTATTTCATCTAGTCTTTTCTTTACAAATTCAATCATTACATCTATAGTATATGTTTTATCGTCTACTTCTATTTGTTTTTCAACTTCGGCATTTTGCTTTTTCTTAATATTACGATAAATAACTGCAACTATTATTAATATTGCTACTATTGATAAGATTATATTTGTGATAGTCATTTTGCCTATTCCTCCTTTTAAAAATTCATATGTAAATCTTGTAATCTGTATATAATATTTTCACTACATCTTTTTATTTCTTTCATAAATAAATAGTTTCTATCTTCTTCATCATTTATTTTTCGGAATCTTAAAAATAGGTCAGGCACTGTTGCCTCTTCAGCAGATTCGAAAAATAAAGTATTATAAGGCACAGTTGAAATTTTATTTTTTTCTTTCATATACCTGGTTATGTTTTTTAAAGTGTATTTTGAATACCTGTCATATCTACCTATAAGTAATAACACTTTTGGTCCGCTGAATCTTTCGTCATCTGCTTGAAGTTTTAAAAATTTATCCATAGAAGTTATTCTTTGACTAATTGTAGCCATTATTATTGTAGATTGATTTAATATTTTATTTTCTTGTTCTTCTCCTACAGAATGATCTAAATCAACAAATACCAAATCATAGTAATTGTTTGCTTTACTTATAATATCAGAATACATAGTTACAGCCTCTTGATATTCATCATCTTCTCCAGTAAAGCATGGTAATACTTCAAGTCTATCTTTAAATATTATTTTAGTATAATTTGTTATTAATTCAGGTGTAAGCTTATTACTTTTCATCATTGGAACAATACCTTCCATACCATTTCCCATATATACATTGGTATTTGGACCAAATAATCCTAGGCTCTTTCTTTTTTTCTCTTCAGTTTTACCCCAATAACAATTATCAATAGTTTTATCTTTATGACTTGTTGATATTAGTAGTATTTTATAATTATGTTCAATTGCCATATAAGTAGCAATCGCTACTGCAGACAAAGTCTTTCCAGATTGATCTTTACCATTATTCCAAAATGTTATTACTGACATAATTACGCTCCTTTTTCTATACTTTTTATTGCTTTACGTATATTGTTTTCACTTATTTCTTTTGCAAGGTCATCTGCTAAAAATACTAGACCTTCTTTATATGCTGCGCTAAGTTTTCTAAATTTTATTTTTGCTAATCTTTGATTTTCAGCAATTGCACTAAAGTCTGACATATCCATTGGAAACCAAAGCTTATACTCATTCCATACAACTTTATATCCACTTGATAAATATTCTAGATATTCATCATCTTCACGTAATAATTCTTTTGAAAAAATCACTTTTGTTAGACTTATAGATTCTTTTAATTCAATTAGGATTTCTAATCCTTTTTTTAAAGAATATACATCAAATGATGTTACAAAATAGTTTTTTTCTGCTGACTGTAAATCATAATTATTAAACATTTTTATATTGTCAACATCTATCAAAACATAATCATAATCTAGTTCTTTATCGTTAGGTATTCCAAGATATTCTTTTATAGATTCCATATCTCTAAATCCTACTGCAACATCCATGTCTTCATATTCTGTAACATATGTTGTTGTAGGGTTGATTACAGGGACAATATATTTAGCTTTTTGTACAATTGTAGAATCAACTATTAAAACTTTTTGTTTTAATAATGTTAATATTTTACCAATATATACAATCATATCTGTTTTATCATATGCCCCTATAAAACCTATTCTTTTCATCTGTTTCTCCTCTCCTTGTTTGCAAATTATTAATTATTATTTTTATTTTGTAGCCATACCGTCTAAATAAGATTGTCTTGCTTCTTTAGAATTTGTGATACTTTCTTCAACTTTTGTTTTAAGATTTTCTAATCCTGCTTCTGGATCTGCTACGCTATCAATTCTTTTTCTTATTTCATTAGCTCCAACGTCTTGTCTATCACTAACAAGTGCATTCTTAATTTCTTCTATAATATTTGGATCACGTCTAATTAAATCCAAAGTTTTACTATCAGCAACATAAGTAGGAGTAGAAGAGCTTTGAATTCCTGCATCTGTATACTTAGTTACATATAATTTAGCTCCAGGTGTCCTATAATAATCTACTATAGCGCATCCCATTTGAAGAATCTCCTGTTCTCTTAAGCTAAGATTAATTGTATCAGCTGAAGGTGCTCCGGCAACTTCAGGAATTGTAACTTCTTTTTTAGATACAACAATAAAATCTTGTCCATCTGGTAATGAAAGTCTAACATCCACAGTATCTCCTGTTTCTATTTCAACAGGTAAAGTTAACATGTTATATTGTTGTTCTCTTGTATCATCTGAAAGTGTATTTGTACCTTTATTTGTAAGTCCTTGTGCTAAAACAGCATTTTTCTTCATATCAACTTTAGCAACTAATGGTATTTCTTCTAGTTCTACTACTACTCGTTGACCACCAGCATAATAGCAATAATTATCTGTTCCTTCAATTGGTTCAATTTTTACTTGTTGTTCTTCTCCTTGTCCATTATTTAATACTAATACAGTTTCTACGTCTACGTTATCTCCATTTTGTTTTATATTAACTTTAATTTGTCTACCTTGTTTATCTTGTAATTGTAGTGGACCTATATTACTTTTAGTTAAAGCATCAGCTGGTACTATACTAGAATTAACTGTTTTAGATTCATATAAATCACTTGTAATTATTTGTCCTGATTTTATATCTTGTTTTAGTATAAGAACTTCTTTTTTTGCTTCCTCTTCTTTCTTTGTTGCTGCTTTTTGATTCATTATAGTTATAACTAAAAACGCAATTATCGCTCCTGTTATTAATAATGTTATAAACATTCCCATAAAAAATGAAAGTCTTGCTTTTCTTTGCATTGGATTTGATGCCATTTCCAAATTCCTCCCTTTATTCTTATATTATGGCAAAGCCATTTTTTCATAAATATCATTTATTTCATTTTAACGCAAATAATGTCTAAAATCAATATAATTTGTATTTGTAATGTTTTTTTTATATCTTTGTAATATTTTTGTAATATTTGGTATTTTTACTTTATTCTATAAATCGGTCAATTGCTTTTCCTACACCGTTTTTTGTGTTTCTATCTGTTACATAGTCTGCTTTTTCTATCACATCTGGATTACTTCCCTTCATACATATACCCAAACCTGCTTTTTCTATCATAAGCTTATCGTTTATATTATCTCCTATTGTTAGAACTTCTTTTTCTTTTATATTCAGCTTGTCTATTAAATATTCTATTGCGTACCATTTATCTACATCTTTATTTGATACTTCTGTATAAAAATATTCTATTGGCACATCTTCTGTTCCCTGCTTTATTATTTTTCTAGACATGTGTGAAACATCTAATATTTGTACTCCCTCAATTTCTTTTATTTTTTTTATAATTGATTGAAAAATTATTTTAGTATTATCACATATTGTAAATTTTAAAAAATTTTCATTTTCAAGATTTTGAATATATTTATACATATTTTCAATTAATAAAATGTTAGTTTTTTTACTTTCTTCTTTTGTTAAGTTTTCCTTATGATAGTATAAAACATTGTATTTTAATGCAGTAGCTAAAATAACCTTGTCAGTATATATATTGTATGAAATGCTATTTTCTTCACATAGTTTTATTATTTCTAAAACTTTTTCTTTAGTCATATATTTTTTATATATTATTTCATCTTTTTTTACATCATAAATAACAGAACCATTTCCAGCTATAAAATAATTATTGCATCCTATTTCTTTTGCTATTGATTTTATTGAACTAATTGGTCTTCCTGATGCAATTACTATTTCTACTCCTTTTTGTTTTGCTTTTATTAGTGATTTTTTTGTTTGTTCTTCTACTTCTCCATAACTATTTAATAATGTTCCATCTAAATCTAATGCGACAAGTTTATACATTAATTTTTCTCCTTCTACATTTTTGTATTATATATTTTCAATTCTTTTTTTTCAATATTTTTTCTATAAAATAATTTTTAATTTTAGAATTTTATTTTTTAAACTGGATAAAATACCTATTAGAAATTTTTTTATTTATTTTTTTGTATAAATTACCAGTTTATTTTTTTTAGAATTGCAGATGATAGTATTAGAAAAACATAGTTTTTCTAAATGTTAGTATTAACAGGAGGTGAAAAACAATGGCAAATTACAGTAACAGAAAATTAGTTCCTGAAGCTACAGAAGCATTAGATAAATTCAAATATGAAGTAGCTAGTGAAGTTGGAGTTAACTTAAAAGAAGGTTACAATGGAGATATATCAGCTAGAGATGCAGGAAGAATAGGTGGACAAATGGTTAAAAAAATGATTGAACAAGCTGAACACAACATGAAATAATTGTTGAATTTACAATTACTTTAATTTAGGTAGGAAGTTAAATTTTGCTTTTATATTTACATAAAGGCAGGATTTGATTTCCTGCCCTTTTATTTTATATTAATTTTAATGATATGATGTTATAGCATCATAGTTTTGTTTGATTTCTGTTGCAGACAAAGGTCTGTTATAAACTCTTGTTGCATATATTTCTCCATTAAATGGATATGTACTATTTTGTCCTGCATATGCATGTATATCAGATCCTATTTGTATTGTTGTACCTCGTACTTCCATTAATTTGTTTATATCTCCCAAATTTGTAGAAGCTCTTTTTGCTCCATCAATATATAAAATTCCTTTTTCTGAACTTGCTTTTGGATTATATGTATAAGACAAATATGTAGGTACATCTTGTTGTATAGTAATTCCAGGCACATATCTTTGTCCAGATCCCCCTATATCTATTTGAAGATCTCCATATCTATATCCATTAGCATTTCCTAAAAACATAAAAAATCCATTTGCTGTACTAGTTCTTTTCATCATTAATATCTGAACTATTTGGTTATTAGTTGGTCCTCTAAGTTTCATATATATTTCTAATGTTACCCCATTACTATAATCTGTATCATCTTGAACTTCAATTCCATCATCTTTTCCATCAAACATTAATGCATTTTCTGACCATCCACTGTTTGGTTCACCATCTACAAAGTTATGTAGTTTTGCATCTCCCCAGCTTCCATCATCTTCTATATTTTTAGCATCAGCTGTATATACTAGTCCTTCTTTTACTCCTAAAATTTTATTATCTACTATTTTATGTTTTTGATCATCATATCTAACTATATCTCCTGTTTCTGGATTTATAATGTATGAATTTTTTAATCCTAAATCTGTATCTCCTGGTTGTATGTAGTACCATCCATCTGCATATATATCTCCAGTTTCCCTATCTTTTATACTTGTTTTGTCTTCTGTTGAATTAAGTACTACTGTTTCTAGTTTCAATCCTGGTATTACAACTTCTTTTCTATTAGATTCTTTTACTGAAATATCTGTCATTAATAAATTTAATAATTCATCTTCTCTTGCTAATTCAACATCTGTAGACGCATTTCCTGCTTGTTCTAAGACTCCATTAGAACCATTTATTGTAGCTAATGTAACTCCGCATAAGTATTAACATTAATAATATTGTTAACATTAACGCTAAAAGCGTTATTCCTTCATTACTACTAACAGTCTTCATATACTATCCTCTTTTCTTTAGTCCAGTTATAATTATTTATAACATATTTTTTAAAAAAAGTGTAGTAATTATTAAAAATTTATTTGAATTATTTTTTGATCATTATTTTATATATTTCTTTATGTTATAACTTTATTTTTTCGAATTTATCTTTGCTTATTTCTTTAGGTACTTCGATAGGATAATTTCCTGTAAAACATCCATCACAGAATCCATCTACTTTACAATCTTTCGTTATTTCTGTTAAGCTTTCTAGACTTAGATATTCTAATGAATCTGCACCTATTTTTTTTCTTATTTCTTCAACTGTTCTTCCATTTGCAATTAAATTTTCCTTACTATCTATATCTGTTCCAAAATAGCACACATCTATAAATGCTGGTGATGCTATTCTTAAATGAACTTCTTTTGCTCCCTCGTTTTTTAATGTTTTTATAATTCTTGCTAAAGTGTTTCCTCTTACTATTGAGTCATCTATTAATATTATTTTCTTTCCTTTTATTGTCTGTTTTAATGGATTTAATTTTAAATTAACTTGTGTTTTTCTTTTGTCTTGAGTATTTTGTATAAATGTTCTTCCTATATATTTACTTTTTGTAAATACCATATCAAATGGAATTTTTGATTCTTTTGAATATCCCAACGCTGCATCTATTCCTGAATCTGGAACACCTGAAACTATATCTGCTTCAACTGGTGCTTGTTTGGCTAAACATCGCCCTGCATTTTCACGAAAAATATGCACATTTATTCCATCTATTGTTGAATCTGGTCTACCAAAATAAATATATTCAAATACACACATTCCTTTCTTTTCATTTGGCATAACTTTGTCACTTGTTACTTTGTTTCCTGTAACTGTTATTACTTCACCTGGTTCTACATCTCTTTCAAATTTTGCTCCCATAACATCTAGAGCACAACTCTCAGATGCAAATACTATGTCTTTTCCTAATTTTCCCATACATAAAGGTCTAAACCCTTGAGGATCTCTAACTGCCATCATTTTTTTAGGAGACATTACTAAGAGTGAATATGCTCCCTTTACTATTCTCATAGTGTTTTTTACTGCTTGTTCTATTGAACCTGTTATTAATCTTTCTCTTACGATTACATGACATATTATTTCTGTATCACTTGTAGTTGTGAATATAGCTCCTTGATTTTCTAGCTCTTCTCTTAATCTATATGCATTTGTTATATTTCCATTATGTACGATTGCTAAATTTCCCTTTTTATGTCTAACAACCATCGGCTGTGCATTTTCCTTTTTACTTACACCTGTTGTTGAATAACGCACATGTCCAATACCCATTTTACCTTCTGGCATTTTCCTTAATACTTCACCAGTAAATACATCTGACACTAGACCTATATCTTTATGAAAATTTATTATTCCATCTTCATTTATTGCAATACCGCAGCTTTCTTCTCCTCTATGTTGTAAAGCAGATAGTCCTATACAAATTCTGCCTGCTAATTCTGCCTTTGAATCTTTTGAATATATTCCAAAAATTCCACATTCTTCTTTTATTTTATTAAACATTTTCAACTTTTCTCCCTATAACTCTTTATTTACAAATTTATTTAATACTTGATTTAATTGAATTTTTTCAATTGCTTGAACTTTTTCAGATACATCTTCTGCTGTATCATTTGGTAAAATTTCAATTTTAGTTTGACTAATTATTTGTCCTTTATCATATTCCTGATTTACAAAATGTACAGTGGGTCCAGTAAATTTTTCCTTTGCTTTAACAACTGCTTCATGTACATTCATTCCATGCATTCCCTTTCCTCCAAACTTTGGTAATAAAGATGGATGTGTGTTTATAATCCTATAATTGTCAATCAATTGTGGTCCTATCATTTTTAAATAACCTGCAAGTACAATTAAATCTACATCATATGATTTCAAAACTTTTATAAGCTCTGTATCTCTTTGTTCAAAATCATTACTTTTAATAACATATGTTTCTATTCCATTATTTTTGGCTCTTTCCAAAGCATACGCATTTGGATTTTCGCTAATTACTAATTTTATTTTTGCTTCTAATTTATTATTTTCTATATTGTCTATAATTGATTGTAATGTTGAACCATTACCAGAAGCAAACACTACCAAATTAATGCTCATAAATCGTCCCTATATCCTTTCTATAATCTAATTTACTATCAATATTATTCTCCATAGCTGTATAAGCTTTTTGCCTTGCTTCTTCTAAAGTTGCTCCACATGTATGTATTCCGAATAATCTAGATGTTCCAACAGAACTATATTCATTTCCTTCAATTTGTTTTGTACTTGCAAAATATATTTTTGCATCTTTATCTAAAATTGCTTGTTTATTAATTTTAAAATTATATGGTTCAGTATTTTTAATTGCATAATCAGGACTTACAACATAAACTGTAAAAGTATAATTTTTCTTAAATTTGCAATTTTCTGAACTTAAATCTTTTTTCCAAATATGTTCCATTATTTCTGAAAAAGGTGTTTCAAGTGAATTTAATACATTTATTGCTTCAGGATCTCCAAATCTCGCATTGAATTCTATAAATTTAATTCCATCTTTGCATTTAAAGAATCCTCCATAAATCACTCCTGTAAATTCTAAGCTATCTTTATTTACATATTTAATAGTATCTTTAATTAGTTTACCACATTCATCAATATCTGATTTCTCTAAAAATGGTAATAAGCCATTTTTAAAACTCAAACATCCCATTCCACCTGTTCCAGGTCCTTTATCTTCATCAAATCTATACGGATAATCAAATGTTGTTGGAGTTACTACTATATTTTCTCCATCTGTTAATGCCATAACTGTAAATTCTCTACCTTCTACTTTATCTTGTACTATTACACTTCCATCTAACTCTAAACAAGACTTTGCATATTCATATCCTTCTTTTTTTCCTTTAAAATGTATTCCTCCTACTTTAACTCCTTTTCCTCCTGTTAACCCTTCTGGTTTTACAACAAAACTATCATCTTTATAGTTTTCCATTACCGCTTCTAGCTCTTCTATATTTTTTACACTCTCATTTTTTATAATCATTTCAGGTGCTAATTTACTTACAATATCTAAAGCATAAGTTTTACTCCATTCTACTTTTGCACCTTGAGATGTTGGTCCAAAAGTTTTTAATCCAAGCTCTTTTGCTAAATCAATCAATCCTTCTTGCAATAAGTTATCTTGACTTACAACACATGATTCTATGTTTTCCTTTTGTATGAAATTCTTTACCAACTCTTTATCAAATGGATCTCCAATAATATATTTTCCATTTGATTTTTCTACTTCCTCTACTACAGAAGGATTTGCATATGGCATAATAGAATATAATTCAAACCCTTTCCCTATTTGTTCGGCAAGTACCGCTTCACGACCTCCATTACCTAGTAATAAACATTTTTTCATTTTTAATTTTCCTCCTTATACATTTACTTTGATTTCAACATCTCGTGATATATCACTATATTTTTCTAGAATAGGGTTAACTCTTTCTTTTATAAAATCTTCAACTTGCTTTGAAGCTCTACCACACAAATGATTTGGATTCAATGCTTTCATTATTTCTTCTTTTGTTAATCCAAATGTTTTATCTGCTGCAATTCTTTCTACTAAATCATTAGGTTTTCCTAATTCTTTTACTTGTTTTCCTGCTTCCATTGAATACACTCTAATTTTTTCGTGAAGTTCTTGTCTATCTCCTCCTTTTAAAACTGCATTCATTAATATTTCTTCTGTTGCCATAAATGGTAATTCTTGCATCATATTTGTTTTTATAACGTTTTTGTATACTACAATATTATTTGCTATATTTGCATATAAAATTAATACTGCATCTATTGCAAGAAAACTTTCAGGTATACATATTCTTTTGTTTGCTGAATCATCTAAAGTTCTTTCTAGCCATTGTGCTGAACTAGTTATAGCTGGATCCATACTTAATGCTATAACATGTCTAGATAATGAATTAATTCTTTCACATCTCATCGGATTTCTTTTATATGCCATTGCAGATGATCCTATTTGATTTTTTTCAAATGGTTCTTCCAATTCTTTTTCATGTTGTAACAATCTCATATCATTAGCAAATTTAGAACAACTTTGGGCTATTTGTGATAATAAATTTAAAACTCTTGAATCTAATTTTCTAGTATATGTTTGTCCTGAAACATCATATACTTTATCAAATCCCATTTTTTTGGCTATCTTTTTATCTATTTGTTTTACTTTATTTTCATCTTTAAATAACTTCATAAAACTCTCTTGTGTTCCTGTTGTTCCTTTACAACCTAAAAGTTTCATGTGTGATTGAACAAACTCCAACTCTTCCAAATCTTCTAATAAATCTTGCATCCATAAAGTTGCTCTTTTTCCGACTGTCGTTAATTGAGCTGGTTGAAAATGCGTATAACCCAAACATGTTATATCTTTATTTTCCATAGCAAACTTCTTCAACTTTTCTACTACTATAATAAGTTTTTGTTTTATTAATTCCAACGCTCTAGACATTAATATAATATCTGAGTTATCTGTTACATAACATGATGTTGCACCTAAATGTATTATTGGTTTTGCCTTTGGACATTTCAAACCATATTCATAAACATGTGCCATAACATCATGTCTACATTCTTTTTCTCGCTTGCTTACTATTTCATAGTCTATATTTTCAACATTTTCTTTCATTTGTGCTATTTGTTCATCTGTTATATCTATTCCTAATTCTTTTTCTGTTTCTGCTAATGCAACCCATAGTTTTCTCCAAGTTGAATATTTGCTATTATTTGACCAAACTTTTTTCATCTCCGCACTTGCATATCTGCCTGAAAGTGGTGTTATATATATATTGTTTTTCATAAATTTCTCCTTTACCTATAATAATTAATTCCTGATTCAAATATCTTTTGATCTTTTCTTCCTGGAATATTTTTCAAAATCTCATGATAGCTTCTTTCTGAATGCCCCATTTTACCAAGTATTCTTCCATCTGGACTTGTTATTCCTTCAATTGCATCTATCGAACCATTTGGATTAAATTGAATATCATATGTTGCATTTCCATTTAAATCAACATATTGTGTCGCTATTTGTCCATTTTCTATTAATTGTTTTTCTAATTTTGATGAAATAATAAACCTCCCTTCTCCATGTGAAATTGGAATTTTAAATTCTTCTCCTAATTCTACTTTGCTAAACCATGGAGATATTTTTGACACTACCTTAGTATTAACCATTTTTGATTGATGTCTTGCTATAGTATTAAATGTTAGTGTCGGTGAATTTTTATCTAAATCTCTTATTTCTCCATATGGTAATAAACCTAACTTTACTAATGCTTGGAATCCATTACATATTCCTAACATTAAACCATCTTTTTCAATTAGGTGTTTATGTATTAAATCTTTCAGTTTAGGATTTCTAAATACTGATGCTATAAATTTTCCTGAACCGTCAGGTTCGTCTCCACTACTAAATCCGCCAGGTAACATTATTATTTGTGCCTTTTCTATTTCTTTTGCAAATAAATCAATTGATTCTTGTATATTTTCTGGTTTTAAATTTTTGAAAACAACTGTACTTGTTTTCCCTCCTGCATCTTCAAACGCTTTAGCTAAATCGTATTCGCAATTTGTACCTGGAAATACTGGAATAAATACTCTAGGTCTTGTAATTGGTAATTTTCGGGTAATTGTACAGGCTTTTTTACTTAATATATTTTTAGCTTCTTTTCTTGTATTTTTTACTTTTGATGGAAATACTTTTTCTAATGGTTTTTCCCATTTTTCTATTAAGTCATTTAACTCTAATTGAATTTCTTTATTAATAATTATTTTGTCTTCATAAATTGTTTTTCCTAATGGTTTTAGCTTTCTTTCAAAAACTGTATCTTTAAGCTCAATTACAAATGATCCATAATATGGATAAAACAAATCTGGTTTATTTCTTTTAAACTTAAATCCTATTTTATTTCCCATACAACTTTTTGTTATAACATCTGCAATTCCACCATGTGTTATTGTACTTACTGAACATACTTTACGTCGTTTTATTAATTTATGTATGATTTCATAATTTTCTTTTAAATCTTCTATATCTAGCAAATTATCTTTTTTCATTTTTGTTTCTAAGAACATAACTTTTGAGTCAACAGTTTTGAATTCATTTGAAACAACTTTTTTTGTATCAACTTCTCCAACACAAAATGAAACTAATGTTGGTGGTACATCTAACTCGTTATATGAACCAGACATACTATCTTTTCCGCCTATTGCTCCAATTTTTAATTCTTTTTGAATATAATATGCACCTAATAAAGCTGTAAATGGTTTACCCCAACGAGTAGGTTCTTCTCTTAATTTTTCAAAGTATTCTTGTAATGTTAAATATGCTTTTTTATAATCTCCACCTATTGCCACATATTTTGAAACAGATTCTATAACTGCATATACGGCTCCATGAAATGGACTCCAACTTGATAAGTATGGATTATATCCATAAGTCATAATTGTTCCACTATTTGTATAACCTTTTAAAGTAGGAATTCTTGCTACCATTCCCTGGGTTGGTGTTAATTGATATTTTCCACCAAATGGCATAAGTACTGTATTTGCACCAATTGAACTATCAAATCTTTCAACTAAGCCTTTCTGCGAGCAACAGTTTAAGTCTGATATTGTTTTCTCCCACTTTTTCTTTATATCTTTTACTTCTGTTTTCTTGAAATAAGATTTGCTTTCTACTGGTTTTGTTACTTCTACTTTTGCATTTTTTACATCTCCATTTGTATTAAGAAACTCCCTAGAAATATCAACTATTAATTTTCCTCTCCAATACATCTGTATACGTGGTTCTTCAACAACTTTTGCAACTATTGTTGCTTCAATATTTTCTTCTTCAGCATATTTAATTAATATATCACTATCAAACTTATCAACTACAACTGCCATTCTTTCTTGTGATTCAGATATTGCAAGTTCAGTTCCATCAAGTCCTTCATATTTTTTAGGAACTTTATCTAAATCTATTATTAGCCCATCTGCTAATTCTCCAATAGCAACAGATACACCACCTGCTCCAAAATCATTACATCTTTTTATCAATTTTGTAACTTTTGGATTTCTAAATAACCTTTGAATTTTTCTTTCTTCTGGTGCATTCCCTTTTTGTACTTCTGCTCCACAAGTTGTTAATGATTTACTATTATGTGCTTTTGAAGAACCCGTTGCACCTCCACAACCATCTCTTCCTGTTCTTCCTCCTAATAGAATTACCATATCTCCCGGAATAGGTCTTTTACGTACAACATTTGCTTTTGGTGCTGCTCCAACTAATGCTCCAATTTCTAAACGTTTTGCCACATATCCATCATGATATATTTCTGCTACTTGTCCTGTTGCTAAACCTATTTGATTTCCATATGAACTATAACCTCTTGCTGCTTCATTTGTTAGTTTTCTTTGTGGTAACTTATTATCCATTGTTTCTACTAAAGATTTTCTTGGATCTCCACACCCTGTTACTCTCATTGCTTGATAAACATACACTCTTCCTGAAAGAGGATCACGAATTGCACCACCTAGACATGTAGCTGCTCCACCAAACGGCTCTATTTCTGTGGGATGATTATGTGTTTCATTTTTAAACATTATTAAATATTCTTCTTCTTTTCCATTTACTATAATATTTGCTTTTATGCTACATGCATTTATTTCTTCAGATTCATCTAAGTCCTTTAAATATCCTTGCTTTTTCAATTCCTTTACAGCAATAGTCGCCATATCCATTAAACATATATCTTTAGCTTTTTTATTTTCATATACAAAATCTCTAGTTTTTAAATAATCTTCATAAATCTTTTTTATCAAATCCCATTTAATATCTAAAACCTCAAGTTTTGTTAAAAATGTTGTATGTCTACAATGGTCTGACCAATATGTATCTATCATTTTCATTTCAGTCATGGTAGGATCTCTTTTTTCTACTTCCTTAAAATATTTTTGACAAAATTGCAAATCTGCAAAATCCATAGCAAATCCATATTTTTCGTAAAAATGCTTAGAATCATTTTTAGTCATTTTAGTAAATCCTTTTACAATTGCAATATCTTTGGGGATTTCTACTTCTTGTTCTAAAGTAGTAGGTTTTTCTAAAGAACATTCTCTTGAATCCACTTGATTTATCATATATTTTTTTATTTTCTCTATTTCTTTTGGATTAACCTTCCCCTGTAAAATATATATTTTTGAAGATTTTGCAATTGGTCTTTCTCCTCCTGCAATAATTTGCAAACATTCTTCTAAAGCATTTGCTCTTTGGTCAAATTGTCCTGGTAAAAACTCTACTCCAAAAATTGTATCTTTTTTATTAAAAGGATATTCTTCCTCAAAATATTCATCTACTTGTGGCTCTGAAAAAACTGTGTCTTTTGCTTTTTCAAACGTTTCGTCAGCAATATTTGCAACATCATACCTGTTTAAAATAATTATGTTTTTTACTGATTTTATGCCTAAATTCTTCTGAATGTCTGTTAATAATTCCTTTGCTTCAATGTTAAATCCATTTCTTTTTTTAACAAAAATTCTTTTAACTTCCATTTGAATCCTCCGCATATTAAATTATTTCAACATCCCCATTTTCTTTCTCTTTCTGGTATATTTCCGACTTTTTGAATTAAATTAAATACCTGAACTTTTTCTAATAAATGTAAAACTGATTTGACATAAATTTTTGTTGGAATTAATAAAGATTCTCCTAAACAAACATTTCTACACAATCTTGTCCGATTGTGTCGTGTTTTTGAATTAAAAAAGCCAATTTTAGTTTTGTTCCAACACCATCGGTTCCAGATACTAAAATTGGTTCGTTAAAATTCTCTTTGCTAAGATTATATAATCCTCCAAAGTTTCCTAATTCAGATATAACATTTGAATCGTAAGTACTTTTTACGACATCTTTTATTAATTCTACTGATTGATACCCTGCTGTAACATCTACACCTGCTCGTTTATAGCTTTCGCTAAAACTTTTTTTCATTTCGGTTTCAATGCTCCTTTCTTTTTTAGAATTACAAATAAATTATATAATAAGTATTTTTTTTGTCAAGATTTTTTTAAAAAAAGAGAATAGTTTTTTACTATTCTCTATTTATTTTCTGTTAGAATTCTAGCCATTTTTACTCCTGAGCATGATGCCATCATTAGTCCTCTTGTCATTCCTCCGCCATCTCCTATAGAATATAATCCTTTTATATTTGTTTCAAAGTTTTTATCTATAATAATTTGATTACTATAAAATTTAATTTCTGGTCCATATAATAAGTTTTCTGGATTTGCAAATCCTTCTATTACTTTATCTAATGATTTAATAAATTCTAGTATAGCTGTCATCGTTCTATATCCTAACGCATATGTAATATCTCCTGCAACTGCTGACTTTAATGTAGGAACTACACTATTGTTTTTAAGATTCTCTTCCCATGTTCTTTTTCCTCTATTAATATCTCCTAATCTTTGAACAACTATATTTCCAGCTCCTAATTCGTTTAGATTTTTAGCTACATTTCTACCATATTCTATTGGTTTATTAAATGGATGATTAAATCTATGTGAAACTAAGATTGCTAAATTTGTATTAGTACTTTTCTTTTCTTTATACGAATGTCCATTTACAAGTGATATATCATTATCATAAACTTCTGCAGATACAAATCCACTAGGATTTTGGCAAAATGTTCTTACTTTATCTTTATATGGTCCAACTCTTCCAATAAATTTTCCTTCGTACATATATTCATTAATTTTTTCCATTATTTTATCTGGAAGTTCATACCTTATTCCAATATCAACAACACCAGCTTCAGTTTTTATATTATGTTTGTTACATAAGTTAACTAACCAATTTGCTCCTTTTCTTCCAACTGCTAAAATCACTTTATCTGCATATATTTCTTCACATTCAGCTTCTTCATTTTCACCAAATTTTGCTTCTTTAATTTTTACTCCTTTTACAACGTCATTTTCAACTATAATATCTTCAACTTTTGTTTCAAACATTATATCTATTCCATTTTCTAAAAGGTATTTTTCTAATTTTCCATATAATTCATGACTTTTTTCTGTTCCAAGGTGTCTTATTGGAATATCTATTAAAGTTATATTCTCTTTTTTAGCTTTATCATATATTTTTTTTACTTCTTCTTTATGTTCTGTACCTTCTAAGTGTGTATCTGCTCCAAAATCTAAATATACTTGATCAGTATAATCTATTAACTTTTTAGTTTCTTCTACTCCTATATATCTAGGTAAATCTCCTCCAACATGAATCTCATCATCTTCAGGATTATATAAAGATAATTTTCCATCTGAAAATGCTCCTGCTCCTGAAAATCCACTTGTTATATTACAAAATGGTTTACACTTTGTACATTTTCCAGTTTTTTCTATTGGGCAAGCTCTATTTTCCACTTTTCTTCCTTGTTCTATTAAAAGTATTTTTTTATTTTTATCTTTTTGTATCATTTCATATGCAAAGAATACTCCTCCTGGTCCTGCACCTACTACAATTACATCATATTGTTTATTCATTGGCTTCCCTCCTTTATCGAAAATGATTATATCATAAATCTAGTTCTATGTGCAAATTTTCATTTTGTTTTTGCAAATTAAAAGAGACTAAAGTTTTTCTTAGTCTCTTTATTGTATATTTAGGCTTCTGGTTCAACTATTCCATAGTTTTTACCATCTTTCAATTTATGTATAACATTAACTTTTCCTGTTTCAACATTTATAAATGTTAAAAAAGTATGTGTTGGTTTTCCCTGCAATTCTAATACAGCATCTTCAGGTGTCATAGGTTTAATTTCATAATAAGATGTTTTTACTATTTCATTTGTTATTTCTTCATTTTCGCTTTGTACATCTAATGATTTAATTGATGAATCTCTCATCATTTTTTCTTTTTTAGTTTTTGTTTTTCTTATTTGTCCTTCTAAGATATCAATATCTTTATCAATTGCAGCATATAAATCTTTATCTTCTGTAACTGCTCTGAATTTTTCTCCACCTTCTGAAACAACAAATATTTCTGCTGTTTGTTCATTTTTTTGAACTCTTAAAGTTACTTCTGCTTGAGCATTGTTAAAATATTTATCAACTCTACCTAATTTTCTTTCAACATAGTCATTAATAGCATCTGTTACTTCTATTTCTTTTCCAACTGTTTTAATTTCCATAATCTTCTACCTCTTTTCTTCTAGTATTATATAAACATTATATACATAAATTAAATATTTTTCAAGTACAAGAAAGAAATATATTAATTTGTAAGGACGACACGCAGTTTGGAGCAATCTTTGATTGCGACAGTAAGGAGTCTCTGGAAAATTAATATATTTCTTTCTTGTTTGTTTAATAATTATATATTAATTTTCTTTATATCTTTCTCTTGCTTTCTCTAATACTTCTTTAATAAATTCATCCTTTCCTGCTGTATAACTTTTTCTATCATTAGGATATTTTTCTGCCAATTCTGCTTTAACTTTTTCATATTCTTTTATTACCTCTGGATTTTCTAGTAAATATCTCTTAAACATTATATGTGTTTCCCAGTTTGATGAATTTATAGGTTCAACATGTAAATAGTGCGTTCTATTATCTTCTGGTCCTTTTGCAAAAAAGTATCTTCCTTCTATTCCTGCATTCCCTCTAAAATTATATCCATGTTTTTCTAATTCTTCTACATGTTTTAAAGCTACATCTAAATCTTTTACCGCTATTGCCATATCAATTATTGGTTTTGCTTTTAATCCTGGTATTGCAGTACTTCCTACATGTTCAATTTCAAGTGCATCATCTTTAAATATTTCTTTTAAAACCTTTTTTTCTTCTTCAAACTCTTTTTTCCATTTTTCATTATGTTCTTTTAATTCAACATTTAGCCTATTTAATCCCACTTTTTAGTTCCTCCTTTTTTTTATTTATTATATTTATAATATAATCATTCTTTAGTTTTGTGTATCTTTCTCTATCGTCCTTATATTTTACACTTAATTTTTCTTTCAATTCTATGTACTTTTTAATTTCGTCTTTATTTTCTAACAAATATTCTTTAAATAGAATATAGTTAAGCCATCTCGTACTATCTTTTTCTATTACGTGTATAAAATGTGTTGTCAAATTGTTTTTAACTTTTTCAAATAAATGCTCTCCTTTTACTGCATTATCATCTCTATATTCATATCCAGCATTTTTTAAAATTTCAATATACTCATTGTCACTTTTTAATTTCTTCACAACAACAGCTATATCTATTATAGGCTTAGCTTTCATTCCTGGTATAGACGTACTTCCTACATGTTCTATTTTTAAAAAATATTTTCCGATTAGTTTTTCTAATACATGTTTTTCTTTTTCAAATTCAGCTTTCCAACTATTATCATATTCTTCAAGTCTAACTTTTCCTTTTTCTATTCCTAACATATCTCATTCCTATCCAATCATTCTTTTTATATTATCTGTTTTATGTAGATTCATTGGTTGTTAAGTTTTATTTTTTAATGAATTAATTATGAATACAAATATATTTTTAAACAAGAAGAAATATCCTATAAAATTAATCACTGTAATCAATATTTGTGTAGTATCTATAGTCATACTTATATCATAAAGGAATCTATTTCCTATTATCATACATGTAGCAAATATAATACCTGCAATTACAGAAATCACATTCAATCTTTTATCTTTTTTATTACTATTATCATTTACTTTATAGAAAAAATAAGCCATCACCAAAAATATAATACTTATATTTACGCCATACCCATTTAAATAATTAAGCTGTAATTTAGCTAATGCATATGTTATAGAGTTACTACTTTGCGTTAATGCTGAAATTTCTTCAGGTGTTATTACTTTAGTAGCACTTGAAAACGCTAAAGCAGTAAAAAATGCCTCAATTATATAAATTAGTTTTGGATTGATTTTTAATTTCATAATACATTTTCCTTCCTTATTTCATTTATTATCCATGCTACTACAAAAGGTAAACTTAGCATTACTGGTAACATATATCTTACATAACTATTTACTGGTGATGCAATACTTACTAATATGATTGTATATAACGGTACTAGAATAATTAATTCTTTGTATTTTTTGAAATATATCATAATTAAAGTAATTCCTATTGTGATCCATGTATAGAATCCACAACTAAATAATAATCCTACAAAAGGCATATTTCTTAGCATATATACAAAACGAATAATTATATTTCTTAGCCCTTCACTATTTGGTAAGTTATTAAAATGAAGATCTAAGTTTGTAACATTAACATAGTCAAAAGTTCCTGACGCATCAATTGTATATTGTGCAATTCCATCTTTATATTCAGTTCTATCTGGATAGATATATCCATAAGTTGAGTTTAAAGTTGCTTTAAAGTATATAGATGGATGTTTCAAAAACATTTTAAACCATGTAGTTAAATAGTTTTTTAAATCACTTTTTGTAGCTGTATCATTTTTATATTGGGATTTTAAAAAGTCAGGACTTTCAGGATTAAAATATTTTTTCAAATCTTCTAGTTCGATAACTTTGCTTATATTACTAGCTTCTTCTTCTGTAAGTTCATAATTATTATAATAATAAGCTGTTTGATGTAATGGTAAAGATAATACTACTCCAAAATTTCCTTTTTGTATGCTCATTGTTGATATAAATATTTTCGTAAAGCCCATACAAATTATAATTACTAATATTGAGCATGAGGCTATTTTAATTTTTTCTTTTTTCTTTACTATTGCTAATAAAAATGGAAGAATAAATAATATTTCATATATTCCATTATTTCTAAATAAATACATAAACATCATCGAAAAGAAATATCCAAACCATTCTTTTTTATTAAGTTTTCCGTCGCTCTTTATAAATTTTATACTAAATATCACAAACCATAAAACTGATAATGAAAACCAAACATCTTTTACTTCTGAATAGAAATGTATAGGCCATGTTGGTAAAATGGCAAAAAACATAAATAATGCATACATTACTTTTTTATTTTCTGTTATTTTGTATATGTAATTAATACCATAACTTAATGATAATGCTGCTATTATCATTTGAATTATATTATTCAAAAACATACCAAAATTGTCGTTTAATATAAATTGTCCTAATTTCATAAAGTTAGCATACATAATCGTTGGAAAAATAGGATGTTGTGTTGTCCACTCTATTACTCCAAAATATTGATTAATTTGCTTTAGTGAATCCATATTCATTGTGCCTGGATAAAAAATCACAACATATGGTAACCAACAAATAAAAAATAGAATCGCAAAAAATAGTATTGGATGCTTTTTCTTTAATTTCATTATCTAAGTTCCTTCCTTTTTATTTTTTATTATATCTATCAACCAAGTTAATACAAAAGGCATACTTATCATAACTGGTAGGATATATCTTGTATATGCATTAACTGGAGAAGCTATACATACCAAAACAATTACATATAATGGTACTAATATAGCTAACTCACGGTATTTTCTAAAATAGATTAATAATAATGTAAGTGCTATTAGTATCCATGTATAAAGACCTGCACCAAACAACAAACCAATAAATGGCATATGCCTTAAAGTATAAGTAATACTATAAATAATATTTCTTGCTCCTTCTGTATTTGGTAAATTAGTAAAATGTAAATCCAGATTACTTAAATTAAAATGTGCAAACTTTCCAGTCGAATCTATTGTAAATTGAGCAAGTCCATTTTTATATGGTTCTCTATCAGGATAAAAATATCCATAAGTAGCATTTAAAGTTGCTTCTACATATGTTGCTGGATGTTTTAAAAACATTTTAAACCAAACCTTCAAATATTGCTTAATATCTTCACTTGTAGCATCAGGATTAAAATATGAAGATTTCAATACATCTATACTTTCTGCAATATAACGTTCTTTAAAAAGGTCTACTTTAATTAGTTTGTCTATTGCATTAAATTCTTCTTCAGTTAATTCATAATTATGGATATAATGAGATGTTTGTTGTAATGGAATCGGTAATACCTCTCTCACACTTCCATTTACTATATTCATTGTCGCCATACTTACTTTAGTAAATGTAAAACATATAATTATCGCTAAAAGTGAAAAAGAAATTATTTTTATTTTTTCTATCTTTTTTACTACTATCGCTAAAAAAGGAAAACTTAAAAGTATAACATATACTCCGTTATTTCTAAATAAATAAGTAAATATCATTGAACAAATATATGAAATCCATTCCACTTTTTTTAATTTTACATTTGATATTATAAATTTCATGCTAAATATTACATACCATAAAAAAGACATCGAAAACCAAACATCTTTTACTTCTGTATAAAAGTGAACCGGCCATGTTGGTAAGAAAGCAAAAAACGCAAAAATTATATACATTGCTTTTTTATTTTTTGTAATTTTATATATATAATTAATACAATAACTTAACAACAATGAAGCTAATATTATTTGAATTATATTATTTAAAAACAATCCAAAATTATCATTTACAAAGAAGCGCCCTAATGTCATAAGTCCACCATAAATTAATGTTGGAAATATAGGATGATGTGTTGTCCATTATGAAACTCTCCAGTATTGTAGTATTTCATTTAATGAATCTACATTTAAAGTACCTGGATAAAAAACTATAATATATGGTAGCCAACAAATCAAAAATAATATCATGAAAAATAATATTGAATGTTTATTTTTGAACTTATTAATTTTGTTAAAAAAATGTTTCATCTTAATCCTTTCAAACCTATTTTTTAGTGTATATTATCATAATAGATGAATTTTGTAAACCAAAAAAATAACAGATAAACATGTCTGTTATTTTTTAATTAAGACTAATATATAATAATTTTTATTGCGACGCGCAGCTTGGAGCAATCTCTTTTTTCATAAGACTAGAATTATAAAAAATTAGAAGATGCTGCGCAGCTTGGAGCAATCTCTATCTCCGTAAGACTAATATATAATAATTTTTATTGCGACGCGCAGCTTGGAGCAATCTCTGATTGCGACAGCAAGGAGCTTAAAAATTATTATATATTAGTCACTCCACTCAAGCTCCCATCCAGCTACTACAACACTATCACCTTCACAAACTCCCATCTCTTTAAGTTTGTCATCTATTCCTAATTCTTTTAATGATTTTTGAAGATAATACATAGACTCATTATCTTCAATATTAACTCTACCCATAAGTCTTTCAACAGCTCTTCCTTCAATAATGAAGTCATCACCTTCTTTTCTAATTGTCCAATCATCTTTTTTGTCTTCTAATGTATAAACCATTTTCTCTTCTTCTTGGAATAAATCTTCCTTAGGTAGTGTTTTTAATACTTCTGATACATGGTCAATTAATTCTTGAACTCCTTGACCTGTTACTGCTGATATTTTATATAATTCTAGTTTCTCATTTTTAGCTAATTTTTCTAGTTCTTTTAAAGGTTCTTCATCTTGTATGACATCTATTTTTGTTGCAACAACTATTTGTTTTCTTGTACTTAACTTTTCACTATATTTTTTCAATTCTTCATTTATTGTTTTGAAATCTTCAATAGGGTTTCTTCCTTCAGTTCCTGATACATCTATAAAATGTAATAGTAAACGAGTTCTTTCAACATGGCGTAAAAATTGTATTCCTAATCCTACACCTTCTGATGCACCTTCAATAATTCCTGGTATATCTGCAATTACAAATCCTCCATCTTTTGTTTTTACAACACCTAAATTTGGCTCTAATGTTGTAAAATGATAGTTAGCAATCTTAGGCCTTGCAGCAGTTGTTTTTGATAGGAATGTTGATTTACCAACGTTTGGAAAACCTAATAAACCTACATCTGCTAAAAGTTTTAATTCAAGGATTATTTCTTTTTCCTCTCCTTTATCTCCATCTTGGGCAAATCTAGGTGCTTGTCTTGTAGCTGTTGCAAAATGTGAATTTCCTTTTCCACCTCTACCTCCTGCAAGAACTTTTTCTACTTGATTTTCATGAGATAAATCTGCTATTACTTTTCCAGTTTCAGCATCTTTTACAACCGTTCCAATTGGCACTTTAATATATAAGTTTTCTCCATATTTTCCATTACAGTGGTTTCCGCTTCCATTTTCTCCATTTCCAGCTTTATATTTTTTATTATAGCGAAAATCTATTAAAGTGTTTTTATCTTTGTCAACTTTAAAGTAGATATCTCCACCTTTTCCGCCATCTCCACCATCAGGTCCTCCAGATGCAACATATTTTTCTCTCCTAAACGATACCGCACCATTACCACCGTCTCCTGCTTTTATATAAATTTTTGTATAATCTGTAAACATATACTCTCCTTTTCCCTACCAAATTAATTTTCAAAATAATTTAATTTCATCGCTTCTTTGACTTTTTTCATTGTTTCTTTAGCTTTAGCTCTAGCTTTATTTGTTCCATCCATTAAAATTTTATCTACTATTTCTGGATGCTCTTCATAATATTTTCTTTTTTCTCTAATTGGTTTTAATGTATCACTAATATTTTTAGCTAATTGTTTTTTACATGCTACACAACCTCTTTTTCCTTCTTTACATTCACTGCATACTGTTTTTACTTCTTCTTCACTACTAAATAATTTATGATAATATGCAACCATACATATATCAGGATTTCCTAAATCATCTTTTTTTATTCTATTAGGGTCTGTTATAGCACTCATAACTTTTTTATTTATTTCTTCTTCACTATCTGAAAGATATATTGCATTTCCTAATGATTTACCCATCTTGTCATTTCCGTCTAATCCTTTTATTCTTTTTTCACTAGACAAAACTGCTTTAGGTTCCACTAATACTTCGCCATAAATTGAATTGAATTTTCTAACTATTTCTCTACATTGTTCAATTAATGGTAATTGATCTTCTCCAACTGGTACAAGTGATCCTTCAAAGGCTGTTATATCTGCAGCTTGACTAACTGGATAACCTAGGAAACCATATGTAACACTTTCTCCAAATATTTCTTTCTTTTGTGCTATTTCAGTTTTTACTGTTGGATTTCTTTGAAGTCTAGCTATAGTAACTAAATTAGAATAAAATACTGTTAATTCAGCTGTTTCAGGTACCATTGATTGTATATAAATTGTTGTTTTCTCAGGATCAATTCCTACTGACAAATAATCAATAGCTACTTCTCTAACATTTTTTCTTACCTTTTCTGGATTATTAAAATTATCTGTCAATGCTTGAACATCAGCTATTAATATATATGGATCTAGCTCTGGATCTTCTTGAATTTTTAATCTTGTTTTTAATGATCCGAAATAATGCCCAATATGTAGTCTGCCTGTTGGTCTATCTCCTGTTAATGTAGTTCGTTTACTCATTTATTTTCACTCCCTTTCTAACTTAACTTTCTAAATTTAATAATAAGTCTGTTAATATATCTTCATTGGTTAATTTTCCGCTTTCATTTGTCGTTACTTCTATAATACGATTATTATCTTTTAAATAAAGATCTACTGCTTGATACGGATCCATTTTTTCAAATGGATATTCTATAATTTCTCCTGTCATATCATCTCTTGTATATGTTTTTCCTTGGCAATCTATTATTATCAGTTTTTCATCATTAATTGCATTTTTTAGTTTTTTAAAATTTTCATTATCCTTGTTTTCAGAGGTAGTTAAATACCCTTCTTCATTTATTGAAAATTCATTAATATTGTTATTTTTTAATAACTCTAAAAACTTTCCCCTTGATTGCTCAGAAATCCACACACCGTTTTTAGTAGGCTTATTTTGTAATAATGTTGAAATCTCATTTTCTTGTGGTGTATCACTTTTTATAATTCCTGCTAAAACAGTATCATATTGTACTTCTGGTTTAACTTGTACTATTTTTCTTCCATCATATTCTTCATATACTTGATAGATATCATTATCTCCAGTAGCATCAATTTCATTTTTTACTTCTTCAATTTTTTCTTCATCATATATATCATCAATAGGAGCTTCAGATTTTGAGCTCCTATTAATGTTGATTCCTACCATAATTAATATTATTATGGTTATACATAATACTGCTATTATTATTTTTTTCACTTATTTATCATCCCTTTAATTATGTCTTATTAAATCCATTGTTGCATTTATGAATTTTGTAGCATAACCTCTAGCTACAAGTTCATTATGACTACCCACTTGTGGTAATTCAACTAATACAGATCTTGCATTTCCTATTGTTCTTGCCCAGTTTATATAATATCCTGAGCCATATGCGTTTATATGTGTTGGCAATCCAAATTGACTTCTGTAATAACTACCTAAAGCATTATCTCCTAAAGTTTCATTTAACCAACCATGAACATCTACCACAAAGTTTGAAATTCCTCTATGGTTTAGAACAAAATCTCTTAATGCATTAACTTCATATGCTTGGAAAGGTCCTGTTCCATTGCTATAACGAGCACTAGTTTCACGCCTATATCCTTGTGACCAATTTCTATTCATATCTATTCCTTGCGCTATTGTACATCTACCAGGTCCATTATTAGTCCATCCGTATGTTTGCCCATCAGGATTTGCATCTGGAATAATATATATTGTCCAATTGTTTACTGTTGATTCATCAATATTTTTTTGTATATAATTGTTGAATTCATCAGCTAAGTATGTTAATTCAGCACCGTCATGTGCATAACTATCTTCAAATCCATGTTGTGAGAATGTTAGAAATAAAGATTTTGGTCCATTTCCTATTTTATAATATTTTAATCCTGTTCCTCTCCAATCTCCTACTACTGCTAATCCTGAATTACCATAAGTTCCTGTTGCATAAAATTTTCTCAACCCTGTTACAAATCTAAACAACTGTGCATTATTTCCATTTTTTTCATGTACTTTAATATTTGTTCCATCTCTTGTACTACCATTATCAACATCTAGTACTTTTCCATTTGATTTTGAAACAATATAGAAGTATCCACCAGTTGCTGGTAATATTTCCCATTGTTGTGTATTCCAACCATGATACGTTGCTTGATAAACATCATTGTCTGAACCTACTGTTAATGATTTATTAGAATGTTTCGCTGTGATTTTATATGTATTCCATCCAACAATTTCAAATTTAAAACGTTGTTGATTTACATTACTTGCTGTCCATAATTGTGCATTTGCAACTTCGGCATTAGATGCACCAGCAATATCAACTACTTTGTTTGAATCTAGTTTTGTTTCTATCTCAAATGTACCAGTATTTATTGCATTTGTTTGAACAAATTTAAATTTTTGAGCAGCCGTATTATTATTAAAATACATTTGTATATTTGCGCCTGAAGTATTTACAGCTCCACTTCCAATATCTAAATATAATCCATTAACTGCAGAAATTATGTTATAGTATCCATCTTTGCAATCTCTTAATAACCATTTTTGTGCATTCGAATTATTACTACTATATTGCGTAACATTTACTGTTGGTATTAATGATCCTCCACCTACATCTAATACTTTTCCTGAATGTACTGCTGTTATCGTATAGTAGTTTGTATTATTAATTCTTTTTACATAAAAACGTTGTTGTTGTACATTGTCCTTTTTCCAGATTTGTACATTTTGATTATTTCCTTGTCCTCCGCCTGATATATCTATAACAGTATTGTTTCCTGTTGTTGCAATTTCATAAACTCCGTCTTTAATGTTTGTTGATATATTTGTTGTTGGGTTTGTATTTACAAAAATAAATTGTTGATTTTTTATATCAGTTTGTTGTTGTAATTTTATTTTTTGACCATTCTTAGCTGTAGAAACTGTATCCATATATAAGTTTCCACATTTTGATACTATGCCATATACACTTTCAGAATATTTTTTTAATATCCATTTTTGTGTGTCTAAATCTCTATCTTCTTGTTGAGTTATACTACTTCCTATTTTTGGATTCTCACTTTCTACTGTTAATACTTTCTTAGATTTTTCACATTCTATTTTATAATATCCATTTCCATCATATGTTATTTTAAATTCTTTTTGCTTAGAATTGTCTCCTGTCCATGTTTGAAGTAATGCACCATTTGATGTAGAACCACCATTTATATCAAAAAATTGACTTAAACTTGTTTTACTTATAATTCTATATGTTCCATTTTCAGCTGATTGAGTACCTTCAATTTTTTTAGGATTTTCAAATGTAAATTTTTGTGCATTTGAATTATTTTCATGATACATTTGTAATCTTGCACCTTTTGCAGAACTTCCTCCAGCAATATCTAATGATAACCCATTACATTTTGAAATTATACTATAAGTATTATCTTCGTTTTTATTTATAAACCATTTTTGTGCATCTGAATTATTGCTTTTATACTGTTGTACGACTGTTCCGTTTTTTCCACTTGCACCATTTACATCTAATACTTTTCCGCTGTGTGTTGCTGTAATAGTATATGTACCATCTCCATTGTATTTAACATTAAAAATTTGTTTCGCCATATTTTCATTACTATTAATTTGGAAAAGTATATTGTTATCTACTGAATTTTCTGAAACTTCTATAAGTCTATTATTTGCAACTTTTGAATATATGTTATATGTTCCATCTTCTATAGTTTTCGTTCCACTTGTTTGAACTTTTAATATTTTAAACTTTTGTGCATTACTTTTATTTCCAGTATATACTTGTATATTTGTTCCATTATTTTTACGTGCAGCATTTATATCTAAATATAAATTATTTAATTTTGATACAATGTTATAATATCCATTTCCACAAGGTACTAGCCACCACTTTTGGCTATCTGTTTTATTTATTTGATATTGTTGTACATTAGTTCCTTTAGTCATTCCTCCACCAGCAACATCTAATGCTTTATTTGAATGACTTGCAATTATTGTATATGTACCGGTCATCGTTTTTCTCAAATATGAATTTTTGATTCTTAACATTTGTTCTATCCCATATTTGGATATTTGCACTATTTGCTATACTTTTTTCTGAAACATCTACAACTTTTGTATCCTCTATCATTGTGTAAATTTCATATGTACCTTCTGAAATTTCTTGAGTTGAATTTAATTGTTCTTGTGTTTGTTTACTTTCAACAGAAAGTGTAGGATTATTTCCTACACTTTCTGTTGGCTTGTCTTCAGGCTTATTCACTTCTTCAACTTTTTCTGTTTTTTCAATTTCTTTGTTATCTTCTTGAAATTGAATATTTTCATTTTCAACTACTTCTTCTGTAGTTGTATTATTTTGGTTTATTTCAGCTGCAATTGATACAACTCCACCAAATACACAAATTTGTAAAATTATTAATAACACGATAAGTGTTTTTTTCATTTTTCTATCTCCTAACATCTTAATCTAACCAAGCTGGATTTTCAAGATACCAGTCTATAGTTTTTATAATACCATCTTCAAATTTTGTTTTAGGATACCAACCTAATTCATTTTTTATTTTTGTTGGATCTATTGCATATCTATAATCATGACCTTTTCTATCTGTAACATGTTCTATTAAACTTTCTGGTTTTCCTAATCTTTGTAAAATAAGTTTTACAATTTCAATATTTCTTTTTTCATTATGTCCACCAATATTATATCTTTCTCCTGATACTCCTTTATGGAATACTATGTCAATTGCTTCACAATGATCTTCAACATATAACCAATCTCTAATGTTTAAACCTTCTCCATATACAGGTAATTTTTCATCGTTTAAGGCTAATTTAATCATATGAGGAATTAATTTTTCATTGTGTTGATATGGTCCATAATTGTTTGAACAATTTGTAACATTTACATTCATTTTAAATGTTTCTTTATATGCAAGTGCAACTAAGTCTGAACTTGCTTTAGATGCTGAATATGGACTACTTGGTTGAATTGGAGAAGTTTCTGTAAAGTATCCCTCTTCTCCTAATGAACCATATACCTCGTCTGTTGATATATGTACAAATTTATTAGGACTTCCTTCACCCCATTTTTGTTTAGCAGTTTCTAATAATGTATGTGTTCCAATTACATTAGTTTGTGTAAATACAAATGGTGTTTTTATACTATTATCAACATGTGATTCTGCTGCAAAATGTATTACTCCATTTATATCATGTTCATCAAATACTTCTTTCATTTTTTCAAAATCACATATATCTGCCTTAATAAATGTAATTTTATCTTCTACTTTTTTTAGATTATCTAAATTTCCTGCATATGTTAATTTATCTACTACTACTACTTTGTAGTCTGGGTGTTTATTTACAAAGTATTCTGCAAAGTTTGCTCCAATAAATCCTGCAGCACCTGTTATTAATATATTTTTACTCATTTTATTTTCTCCTTTTTTTGTAATGTTTGCATTTATATATGGTTTATTTTAAATCCTCAAATAATCCAGAATTTTTTAATTCTTTAAGACTTGGCCATTTTGCATCTTTTTCAGATGTTATTAAATCATCTTCAGTTAAATCTCCCATTGGCCAATCAATATTTACATCTGGATCATTCCATGCTAAACCACCTTCTGCTTCATGATTATATACATCGTCACATTTATATGTAAATTCAGCTTCGTCTGATAATACTAAAAATCCATGTGCAAAACCTCTTGGTATCATAAACATCCTTTTATTTTCTCCTGAAATTATAACACCTTCCCATTTTCCATAAGTTTTGCTTCCAGGTCTTAAATCTACTGCTACATCAAAAACTTCACCTTTTAAACATCTAACAAGTTTAGCTTGTGAGTTAACTTTTTGAAAATGCAAACCTCTTAATACTCCTTTTTTGGATTTAGATTGGTTGTCTTGTACAAAATTATAATTTAGCCCTATTTCTTCAAATTCTTTTTCACTATATGTTTCCATGAAGTAACCTCTATTATCTCCAAACACAGTTGGTTCAATAATATACACTCCATCAATTGATGTTTCTATCTTTTTAAACTTTCCCATTTTCAATTCTCCTATTATTTGATTAATTGTTTTAGATATTTTCCATAATCTGTTTTCATATACTTATCAGCAAGTTTAGATAATTGTTCAGCTGTTATCCATCCTTTTTGATAAGCTATTTCTTCAGGGCAACATACTTGCATTCCTTGTCTTTTTTCTATTGTTTGAACAAAACTTGCTGTTTCAATTAATGCATCATGTGTTCCTGTATCAAACCATGTCATTCCTCTACCAAATGTTTCTACATATAATTTATTCATATTCATATATACTTCATTTACAGTTGTTATTTCTAATTCTCCTCTTGCTGAAGGTTTAATTGTTTTTGCTATTTCTACTACATCATTTGTATAGAAATACAATCCAGGTACTGCATAATTTGATTTTGGATTTTCTGGTTTTTCTTCTATTGAAACTGCTTTACCTTCTTCATCTATTTCAACAACACCATATGCCCTTGGATCTTTAACTTGATATCCAAATATTGTTGCTTCATTTTCTCTTTCATTAGCTCTTTTCAACATTTCTGCTAAATGTGAGCCATAGAACATGTTGTCTCCTAGTATCATTGCAACATTATCATCACCAATAAAGTCTGCACCTATTATAAATGCTTCTGCTAGTCCATTTGGTTTTTCTTGAACTTTATATTCAAATTTCATTCCCCATTTTGAGCCATCTCCCAAAAGTTCTTTAAATGTAACAATATCTCTTGGTGTTGATATTATTAATACCTCTTTAATATTTGCCTCCATTAATACTGATAATGGATAATAAATCATTGGTTTGTCATATACTGGCATAATTTGTTTAGATATTGCATGTGTAAGTGGATAAAGTCTTGTTCCACTTCCTCCTGCTAAAATAATTCCTTTTCTGTTTTTCATTTTAACACTCTCCTTCTTACAATTTCCCCTCTTCTTTTAAATATCTTTTTAATGCATCTTCCCATTCCGGAATATCAATTCCTTGTTTGCGTAATTTTTCTTTAGATAGTTTTGAATTCTTAGGTCTTTTTGCTTGTGTAATTTTCATCATTTCTATATATTTTTCTGTTGTAACTGGTTTTACTTCACAAATAATACCTGCATATTCAAAAATAGCTTTTGTGAAATCATACCATGTTGTATATCCTTCATTTGTAGCATGATAAATTCCATAAGGTATATTTTTCTCTATTGCTTCTGCTATAAAATTCGCTAAATCTTCTGCATATGTTGGTGAACCATGTTGATCTGCAACTACACTTATTTCATCTTTGTCTTCACCTAACCTTAACATTGTTCTTACAAAATTATTTCCATCTCCATATAGCCATGCTGTTCTAAATATATAATATTTATCTGTATTACTAGCTATTTTTTCTTCTCCATGTAATTTTGTTACTCCATATACTGTTACAGGTGCTTTTGGATCATCCTCTTTGTATACTTTTTCTATATCTAGTTCTCCACCAAAAACATAATCTGTACTAATATGTATTAAAGTAGCATCATTTTCTTTAGCTGCTTTTGCTAAGTTTGCAGGACCTTCTGCATTTATTTTTTCTACTATTTCTCCTGCTTCTTCTGCTTTGTCTACAGCAGTATATGCTGCACAATTTATTATATATTCTGGTTTTTTTTCTTTAACAAAATTTAAAACTGCCTCTAAATTTGTTATATCTAAATCATCTACATCAGTAAGAATTAGCTCATTTCCATCTAATCTCTTTCTCACTGATTTTGCAAGCATTCCATTTGCACCTGTAATTAAAATTTTCATTTTTCTTTTCCTCCATTTTTTTTATTTTTATCTCTAAAAACAATTAATTTACTTAATAAATAATTTGCTATAACTACCATTACTTGTGTTACTATTTTTGAAATAATATCATTTATATTAAATACATTTATCATAAGTGCAAAAGTTCCTACATCACATGTTATTCCTGAAAAAACTCTCGCTAATATAAATGACCCTAATTCCTTTATAAATTCCTTAACTCCTTTTGTTTTGCTTTCAAAGACAAATATTTTATTTGTTGCATATGCAAATAAAACTGATATTGTCCATGCTATTATATTACTAACAACTTCATCTATTCCAAATAATCTAGCAAATATACCATAAGATATAAAATTTACTACCATAGTACATCCGCCAAAAAACAGATAATTAACTATCTCTTTGTATTTATTATAAAGCTCTTTTATTTTTTCCATTGCTTATCTTACTCTCCCAAAATTTCTTATATATCATAACACTTTTACATAAAAAGTCAAGTTTCTAATCTATATTGATTTTTTTATCTATAATATATTCTGGTCTTCTTTTTGTTTCATCATAAATTCTACCTACATATTCAGATAAAAGCCATACTGCCAATAGCTGTACTCCTGCAAAAAATGTTATTGTTATTATTATAGAAGTCCAACCTGCTGATAAATTATTTAATTTAAATATATATGAAATTAGTGCATATATAAATACTAATATTGATACTATTATTGACATTAATCCTATTGCACCCATAACTTTTAATGGTTTTCTCGAAAAACTTATTATTCCATCAGAAGCTAATTTAGTCATTTTCCTAAGAGGATATTTTGACTTTCCTGCAAGTCTTTCTTGTCTTTCATATTCAAAAGGTATTTGTTTATATCCCACCCAGCTAAATAAGCCTCTTAAAAATTTATTATGTTCCGGCATTGAATTTATTGTATCTACAACTTTTCTATCAACTAATCTAAAATCCCCTGTGTCTTTTGGTATCTCTACATCTGATAATGCATTCAATGTTTTATAGAACATTTTCGCTGATAAAAGTTTAAAAATCGATTCACCTTTTCTCTTTTTTCTTTTTCCATATATAATTTCATATCCTTGTTTCCATAAATCTAACATTTGAGGAATTAATTCTGGAGGATCCTGTAAATCTGCATCCATAATTACTATTGCATCTCCTGTTACTTCTTTGAGCCCTGCTGTTACTGCTGCTTGATGTCCAAAGTTTCTTGAAAAAGAAATTACTTTTACATCTTTATCATTTTGAGCAATTTTTTCTAATATTTCTAAAGTTTTATCTTTACTTCCATCATTTATAAATATTATTTCTTTATTCATATCTTCTATTTTTGCTAGACTTTCATTTACTCTTTCATAACATTTATTGGCTACTTTTTCTTCATAGTACATTGGAATTACAACTGATACTTTCTTCATATTACTTTATTCCTCCTAATGCTTATATTTTAACATTTACAACAAAAAAGTACAAGGTTAATCTTGTACTTTTTTGTATAATTACTAACTATTTGGTCTAGGACAAGCAGATGATGGCATATTCTCATAAACTGGTATTGAAAATGTGAAGTGACTTTCCAAAAGCCCACTTGCTTTATAATCATTGTACATTGTATTACCTTCATTATTTGCCGCATGTATATTTTGCATATATTGATGATTATACAAATTGTTTTTTTCTACAACATTAAATTTTTGATAATATAAAGTTGATTGTCCTCTTCCTATATAATTTGTTTTTAGGAATTCTGCTCCACCTTTTATTGAAGCTTCTTGAGTAAACCATCCTCTGTCATATGCATATTTTGCTCCTCTTTGAAGACCTGAACCATCATTTCCGCTTACATTTATATTATATAAATTATATACTTTTCTTCCATTATATTCATATCCATTCATTGCTCCTCCAGATTTACCACTTTCCTGTATAATTCTTGAAGCTATATGGAATGGACTAATACCTTGTGTTCTTGCTGCTTCTAAAATTGCATTTATACAAGAAGTATTGTCTATAAATGTACCTGCTACCATTTTCTTAATATCTTCTGTAGTTCCAGAAGAAGATGATAAATCTTGAAATTGGAAAATCCATTTATCTTCTAAACTATTTCTAGGATCCATCATATATGCTATAGCTTTTTTTGTCGCTCTGTACCAACTCTTTGATACATCATATTTTGTATTATCAACTCTCCATTCATTTGTTTCTTGTGTTAAACTTCTTGGACTTCCAGCAACCATTTGATATTCTCCATCTATTACTGCATTCCAATCAAGTCCTGTATAATAAACTTGAATATTCCAATTTGGATGAGCTTTTTGAACATTTTGTAAAACTGATTTAAATCCTGGATATTTTGCATCATTTAAAGTATTATAATTCGCACTTCCATTTATTACTTCTGATGATTCAACTATTCTAAATAATTGTGCTTGACTTCCGTTAGCTTCATATATTTGTACTTGTTGTCCATTATTAGTTAGTCCTGAAGCTACATCTAAATACAGTCCTCCGCATTGAGATATAATATTATATGTTCCATCTCCATTGTCTTTAATCTTCCATTTTTGAGCAGTTGAATTATTCTTCTCATATTGTTGTACTTTTGTACTATTTTTTGCAGTTCCTCCAGCTACATCTAACACTTTTCCTGAATGTACAGCTTCTATTGTATATGTTTTACTACCTTTGTCATATTGAAATCTAAATCTTTGCTGATTTACTGGACTTTTATCCCAAATTTGTACTTTCGCATTATTTTCTATGCTTCCACCTGAAACATCTATCACTTTATTTGAATCTTTAGCCATTTCTATTTCATATATTCCATCATCTATTTCTTGATATTCAGCTTTTTCAAATTTAAACATTTGTGCATTTGATCCATTTGGTTTATACATTTGCACATTTGTTCCACTCTGTGCAATTCCTCCTGCTATATCAAGATATAATAGGTTACATTTTGATATTATGTAAAAATATTCATTATCACCAGTATCTCTAATTATCCACTGTTGAGCATCTGAACCATTATAATCATACTGATTTACGTTCGTTCCAACAGATGTTCCAGCTCCTACTACATCTAATGATTTTTTTGAATGAACTGCTCTAATTGAGTAATATCCATTTCCTAAATTTTTAACATGGAACATTTGATTTTTTTTGTTATAGTTTTCCCATATTTGAACATTAGCTTCATTAGCTTTACTTTCTTCTGAAATATCAACTACCATTTTATTATTTAATTTTGATTCAATTCGATATACACCATCAGAAATAGTTTTTGCAGGTTTTGTTTGGCTTGAATTACTAGGTTTATCAATTTTAAATTTTTGTGCATTACTTCCATTTGACTTATATACTTGTACATTTGTTCCACTTTCTGCTTTTGCACCATTTATATCTAGATATAGCCCATTACATTTTGATATTATATTATAGTTACCATTTCCTGTATCTTCTAATTTCCATAATTGTGCATCTGTTCCATTACTTGTGTATTGATCTACATTTGTTCCATTTGATTTTCCTGCTCCTACTACATCTAATACTTTCCCTGAATGTACTGCTGTTATTTTATAATATCCATTATTTTGATACTCAAATTTAAATTTTTGTTGATCTACATTATCACCTTTCCAAATTTGAACATTTGCTCCATCACTTTTAGAACCTTCAGAAACATCTAAATACATATCTGAACCTATATTAGCTTTTATTTTATATGTTCCATTTTCTATTGGTTTATCTTGCTCAAATATGAATTTTTGTGCATTGCTTCCATTTGATTCATATACTTGTATATTTGTTCCACTTTCTGTTTTTGCACTATCTATATCTAAAAATAAACCATTACATTTTGATATTATACTGTATTTACCATTTCCCAGATTTCTTATTTCCCATAATTGTGCATCTGTTCCATTACTTGTGTATTGATCTACATTTGTTCCATTTGATTTTCCTGCTCCTTCTACATCCAATACTTTTTTTGAATGAACAGCTGTTATTTTATAATATCCATTATTCTGATATTCAACTTTAAATTTTTGTTGATCTACATTATCACCTTTCCAAATTTGAACATTTGCCCCATCACTTTTAGATCCTCCAGAAACATCTAAATACATATTTGAACCAATATTAGCTTTTATTTTATATGTTCCATTTCCAATCGTCTTAGTTGGTTTTGCTATTGTTTGAGCTTTACTACTCATTAAGTTGATTTCTTTATTATTTTCCTCTTGTGTTTTTGTTTTATTTTGTTTTTGTACTTCAGTTGTATTTTCCTCAGTTTCAACTTTTTGAGTTTCTGTTGACTTCGTTATAAGATTTTCCTCTTTTGTTGTATTAGTTATTTCACTTGTTAAATTTTCAGTTTGCCTGTTTTCAGTTACTTCATTTACTGTCTTATTTTCTATATTAACTGCATACACAAATGGTGTGAATAATTGCGCTATTAAACTAATTAAAATAACAACCCCCCAATAGTGCAACTTTCTCATTTTTATCTCTCCTTTTTATTTTATTAAAACATCCTCTTAAATGTAATATTAACATCAACATATCCTGATATTCCACCAACTATTCCTCTAGAAGAATATTGCCATATGTCATGATTACCTAAATATTTATAAATATCATCTGGCACATTTCCATTATTTACTCCCCAAGCTGCTACCCATATTGAATAATCAGAAGGTATCTGACTCATATCAATTTGAGTTAAAAGCCAACTCTTAGATGAATAAATTCCAACTTTGTATCCTGCTGACTTTAATATTTGTCCAAATATTAAACATATATTTGTTTTTTGCTGTCTACTTAATGACGCTTGATATTTTGGATCTTCAATATCTAAAAATACAGGCAAATCAAAGTTCATTCCTCTACTTCGTAAATATGATACTAATGCATTTGCTTCATCTCTTGCTTCCTGATCATTTGTTGCATATGAATATAAATATGTACCTATTGGAATATTTCTTTGTTTAGCTTGTGTATAATTTCTTTCAAATTGATTATCTAAATTAAATTGATGTTTACTAGAACTATACCATCCAGCTCTTGATATCATATATTCAACTTGTCCTGAATTTGCTAATTGGTTAAAATCAATAGTTCCATTATGTGTAGATACGTCTATTCCAAAATAAACTTCTTCAATTTTAAATTTTTGTGCATCTGTTTGATTCTTTTCTGCTACTTGTACATTATTTCCTTCATTTTTTCCTGCTCCTGCAATATCTAACATTAGTCCTGTTGATTTAGATTTAATGTAATAATATCCATTTCCTGCATCTTCAAGTAACCATTTTTGTGCATCTGAATTAGTTTTATAATTTTGTATTACATTATTTCCACTTACTTCTAAAGCCATATTTGAATGTACAACTTCTATTGTATAATAGTTACTTCCTATATGCTTTAATCTAAATTTTTGTTGTAGTACATTTGTACTACTCCATATTTGAACATTTGCTCCAGGTAATTTAGACCCTCCATCTATGTCTAAAGCCATATTACTAGCCAAAGCTGTAGTTATTCTATATGTTCCATCTGATATTATTGGATTTGTTACATTATCAGATTCTTCAAACATAAATCTTTGAGAATTTGTTCCATTTGTAGAATACATTTGAACATTTGCTCCACTTGATGTTGAACCTCCTGCTACATCTAAATATAATCCATTGCATTTTGATATTATACTATAAAATCCGTTTCCAACATATCTTATTACCCATTGTTGTGCATCTGTTCCATTACTTGTATATTGAGCTACATTTGTTCCATTTGCTAATCCTGCTCCTGATACATCTAAAACTTTATTTGAATGAATTGCTGTTATCCTATAATATCCATTATTTAAATACTCAACTCTAAAACGTTGGTTTCCTACATTCGAATTTTGCCATATTTGTAAGTTTGCTCCATCCTTTACTGACCCACCTGAAATATCAAGATATTTACTTGAACTAACACCACTTCTTATTTTATAAATTCCATTTTTTATTGGTGGTTCAACTCTTTCAAATCTGAACTTCTGTGCACTACTTCCATTTAAAGTATATACTTGTACATTAGTACCATTTTTTCTAGAAGCCCCATTTACATCTAATGCTAATCCATTACATCTAGAAATTATTGTATAATAGTTATTTCCTACAGCTTTTATTACCCACTGTTGTGCATCTGTTCCATTACTTGTATATTGGGCTACATTTGTTCCTTTTCTCTTTCCAGCTCCTGCTACATCTAACGCCTTATTTGAATGCATTGCTGTTATTCTGTAATATCCATTATTTAAATATGATACTTGGAAATATTGTTGATCTACATATTCATTTTGCCATATTTGTAAATTTGCATTATTACTTTTTGATCCTCCTGAAATATCTAAATAAGTATAAGAACTAAGCGCACTTCTTATTTTATATAATCCATTTTCAATTGTTTTTGTACCTGTTGCAATTGGTTGTATTTCGTCCTCTAAGTTAGTAGTCATAATTTCTTCTTCACTTTTTAATTCTCTATTTTCTTCTATTGTTGAACTTGGTTGTGGAGTTGATGAAATACTTGGTATGTTTTGCTCTATTTTATTATCATTTTCATTATCAATTTCTGGACTAGGACTTGGCGAATCTATTTCCTCGTTTTTATCTACTTCTGGAGTTGCCGTACTACTACTATTTACATCTTCTTTAACTTCTGAATTTGATACTTCATTATTAATTTCGTCAACTGCTAATACTACTGGCATTACTATATTTATTATAAAAATTACTATTGTAAAAAAGCTGATTGTTTTTAGTTTCATTATTTATTCCTCCTATATATCACATTTATTATAATTGTTTAATTTCCTTTTTTCAACATATTTTTACAAATAACTAAAATTTCCAAAACAAAAACGCTATTGTTTAAATAGCGTTTTTTCTATTTTTTATTTATTTTTTTACTTAATTTCTCAATTTGAACATATCTTGATATTTCTAACTCATATTTTTCACGGTGTTGTTTAACTACTGTATCTAATATTACTCCACACTGTGCTATTATTAATGCAAATATCATGACACCTGTTGCAAGAACAGCTGAAGGTAACTTACTTATAAGTCCTGTTTTTGCAAATTCTACTATAACTGGTAATCCAATTATTAGTCCTATTATTACAAATATCAAAGATATTAACCAGAAAAATTGTCTTGGTTTAAAGTCTTTATACATCTTTACTATTGTTTTTATTACTTTAATTCCATCTCCTACAGTATCTAATTTTGATTCACTTCCTTCTGGTCTATCTCTATATACTATAGGTATTTCTTTTATTATGAACTTTTTATCTAAAGCATGTAATGACATTTCTGTTTCTATTTCAAATTTTGGACTTAAAACAGGCATTGTTTTCACAAATAATTTACTAAATGCACGGTATCCTGTCATTATATCTTTCAAATTTGTTTTAAACAATCTATTAATAGAATTTTTTACTAAATTATTACCAAATTCATGAAAATGACGTTTGTTTTCATTCTTGTAAGTTCCATTTGTAAGCCTATCTCCTATTGCCATATCTGCTTCTCCATTTTTTATTGGTTCTATTAATTTATGAACTTCATTTGCAGGATATGTATCGTCTCCATCAGCCATAACATATATATCTGCATCAATATCACGGAACATACTTCTTACAACATTTCCTTTTCCTTGTCTATATTCATGTCTAACAATAGCTCCATTCTTCTTTGCAATCTCAGCTGTTTTATCTTTTGAATTATTATCATATACATATATATCTGCATCAGGTAATTCTTTTTTAAAATCTTTAATTACCTTTGCTATTGTAACTTCTTCATTGTAACATGGTAATAGTACAGCTATTTTCATTTTTTCTTCTTCCTTTCGACTTTATTTTTTATATTATATTATGATTTTTTTTATTTATCAAGATTTTTATGTTATTTTTTACTCATAAATAGTAAAGCTATTATTAACACCATAGTATTATAAAAAATAATACTATTATCTCCAAAACTTTCTCCACATTATCTATGAATTCATTTTATAAATATAATATCCTTTAATACTATTTTCTACCTTCTCAAATTTTATTTCCTCTGTATTATATTTTTCTAAATTGTTTCTTTCTGTAAATATATATTTTATATCTAATTCTTTAAGTTCTTTTGGTAATAAATATACTGTAAAACAATCTGCTGAAGTAAGCACAAATTTTTCTTCGTATTTACTATCATCTTTCCTAAGATTTACTTGTATATGAGCATATCTATTATATACTTCTTCATATTTATTATCTTTATCTAAAGAGTGCCATCTTTCCATATCAGGATATACATTTGTTGTATTTACTACTGGTACTCCTGCCATTAGTATATAATTTGAAATTGGAAAACCTAATGTTTCTGTAATCCATTTACCACTCTCTTGTGAATTTATTCGTTGTACTTCTTTAATTATAGTGCTTTCATAAATAACATCTACTCCTTTAGTAATTGGATTTACTGTTAGTCCACTCATTAACATTACAAAAGTAATTCCACCTGCAAATAAATATTTTGAATATTTTTGTTTGTAACTTAATAAGAAATAATATAAATAAAAACACATAATAGCCATTGCTATTGACATTTTTAAATCTATGTATATCTTATTATGTCTTTCACATAATACAACTATTAGTATAGTTAATAATGCTGAAACTACTAGTGCAATTTTATTTTTTAATGTTTGTTTTATTATAGTCAAGCTTCTCATTAAAATTATAATATCTAAAACTCCTATTGCTAGGAATATCCTCGTAGTTTTTGTTTTACTTAAAAATGTTAATTTAGACAAAATCTCTGGGAAGCCTTTTACAGCCCAAGCTGTTAATATTGCATATACTATAAAAGATAGTATTAGTAACAAATCTTTTTTTTCATTTTTTACTAAAGTTATAATTGCAAGTATCATGCCAATTGGAAATAATCCAAACATTAAAGCTTTTTCACAAGGATTTGAGCCTAGTACTGTATCTTTAAATGGAAGAAATATATTCATTGGATATTCTACTAATTTAGATATTCCATCTCCCCCTAATTCGGCTCTTGCTCCTGGATATACAGTATTTAAAACAGCTTTTATAGTGTCCATAGACTGTGAAAATATATATCCCATGCAACATGCAAAAATGACTAATGCTACTATTATTGATATTATATCTTTATAATTAATCTTACAGTTCTTTCTATTTTCAACTATTACCCATATAGCTAATATAAGAAATACATAAAACATTGGAATTTGCCACGCCGGATAAAATACCATTATATATCCACCCGCACAAATTACCATTCCCAGTAGATACAAACATCTTGTTTTTAAATTTTCTGTATTCATGTATTTATTTAGTAGTATTACCGCTAATCCACCAAATATAAATATCTCGGCTATTCCATTTACTGCAAACCACCACTGAACCATTGGAGCTAATGTAATCATAACTGCTGACACAAATGATAACAACTTATTCTTTTTTGTAATCAACATAAATAACTCCATCATTACTAAGAATAATACTATTGCTCTTCCATACCAAAAAAACGCCAATCCTTTAGCAAGTCCTAAAAACAAAAATCCTATTTGAAATGGTCTAAATACTTGCATCAAGTTTAAAGTTGGTAATCCATAGACAATAAATATATCAGTTTTATCTGCACGTATGATATTACTAAAATATTTGAAGCCATCGAATTTTTGTGAAAATGTCATAGGGGTTAAAACTGCCCATTCGTCACTTCTTATTGACCTTGATTTTCCAAGTATAACTCCTCCATTTTCTACATCTGACATACCAAATGTTTTCCATTGCTCAATAGATGACCCACTAATTTCAAAAATTACACATAGTATAAAAAATATTATTGCAATATAAAAACGTTTTTTATATAACCATCCTCCAATTTTGTTAATCTTTTCTATAGCTATGTCTATTTTTTCAGTTACTTTTTCCACTGTTTTTCTCCTTATTTTTATTCATCTACTCTTCTAACATCATAATTCCAAGACTTTCTACTAAAGTTTACATTATAATAAGGGTCTCCCTCATCATATATCTTTTTCCATTTTTTCTGGAAATTATCAATTTCTTCTTGAAACTTTGCAACCTTTTCAGGTGTATCTGGAAATCCTCTTGTTTTTGATTCATAATGAATAAGTGTAACAAATGGATCATAAACAATTAATTTTCCTGTTTCTCTAATTTTTAAACAAAAATCTAAATCATTGAATGACACAGGCATACTTTCGTCCATATATCCAACTTCTTCATAAACTGATCTTTTAGCCATCATACAGGCTGCCGTTACTGCACTAAAGTCTTGAATTGAGCTTTCTCGTGCAAAATATCCTGGAACATGTCTAGGCAAGCCTCTAAATAAATGTGCTGCAATTGTATCTACTCCAATTACAATTCCTGCATGTTGAATTGTATTGTCTGGATAAAATAATTTCACTCCAACTGCACCAACATCTTCTCTTGAACAGAATCCTAGCATATCTTCTAACCAATCTTCTGTTTCAAGTTCTGTATCATTATTTAGTTGCACTATAAATTCACCATCAGAATTTTTTACTCCAAAATTTATAATTTTTGAGTAATTAAATCCTTTTTCTGGATATGTTATAACTTTTATTTTTTCGTTTTTTTCTAATTCTTTATAATACTCTTTTATTTCTTCTGTCTCACTGTTATTTTCTACAATTACTATTTCATAATTTTTATATGTTGTTTTATTTAAAACAGATTCAACACAAGTCTTCAATGTTTCTTTTCCATCTTTATTTGGAATTATAATAGAAACCTTTGGTTCTCCTTTAAATTCATACCTTATTCTATATGTACCAAGACTTGCACCATGTTCTACTTTTCCTTTTAATCCAACTCTTTTTAAATGGTCTTGTAATGCTGGTATTCCTGCTTCGAACGCATATGGTTTTGATTCTACTTCTGCTTGTGCTGTTGAGTTTGGATGGACTCTCCAATGATATAGCACTTTTGGAATATGTACTATATTTCTTGTTAATTCAGATACTCTCAAAATAATATCATAATCTTGAGCTCCATCGTATTTACCTCTCTCTCCACCTAACTTGTCCATAAGCTCTTTTTTAAACACACTAAAATGACATATATAATTATTTGCTCTTAAAAAGTCTAATGAAAAATCTGGTTTAAAATGTGGATTAAATCTAGGTTTATCAAGTGTTGTAATTTTGTCTTCGTCTGTATATATAAATTCTACATCTGGATTTTCATTAATACATTTAACTACTTCATATAATGAAAAAACTGGTAATAAGTCATCATGGTCAAAAAGTGCAATAAAATCTCCTGTTGCTAGTTTTATACACTCATTTGTATTTCCGGCAATCCCTTTATTTTCTCCTAAAAATGTATATTTAATCCTCTCATCTTGTTCATATAATTCTTTTAAAGTTTCATCTTGCTTTGGACTTCCATCTGCTAAACAAAGCTCCCAATTAGTATATGTTTGGTCTATTAAACATTGTACTAATTCTTTAAAAAATTTATATGGAGTATTATACATTGGTACTAATATACTGATTTTGGGTTCATATTTAAACTTATGACTACGTTGTTTTTCAATTTCTTCTGCTGTAGGTTCAATATGTTCAATCCATTTTTGATAATATACATTAGAATCTATCTCAACCTCTTTTTGGGATATTCTCTCTTTTATTTTCTTTATTGTTTCTTTAATACCTTGCTTTTTTATTAAAAGAAAATACTTTTTAAAGTTTTTAGGATTCAATCCTTTTGCTAAAATTGCACCTGTTCGTAAAAATTTTCTCATTTTTGTACCTTCTGGAAATAGTTTGTCTCTTATTCTCATTGTTTTCTCCTTTTTTACTTTCTTAATTTTCTTAGTGGTTTAGTTATTTTCCATGAAGTTGAATTAACCATTTGGGTAATTTCATTTTCTTTTTGATGTAACAATTCAACTGTTTCTTCCATATTTTTTTCTAAAAATGCTATCCTTGCATCTTTTTCATTTAATAGCTTTGCACAATCTTCACTAATTTTTTCTTTATCTTTCTTCAACTCTTCTATTTTATCAAATAGAACTTGAACTGTTTTTGAAGATTCTGAATGCCATTTCCATATACAATCATCCCTTGTTTTTTCTTGCAACTTATCATCTAATTTATGAAATAACTTTAACTGTTCTTCTTTTATTCCATATTTTTTCCATATTTTGTTTATATCTAAATATTTTTGTAAATCTCTTGTATACTGAATAGAACGATAAAAAATATATTCGATTGGAACCCCTTCATCTTTCCATTCTTGATCATAAAAGAAAAATTTATTATCTATATAAAATGCATTCTGGAAAATCAAATCCCAAAATCCATATTTTGTAAATGTTAAATTTTCTATTTCATGTGACTGATATGATATTTCATATTTTTCAAATATGTTTTTTTCTATTACTCCTGTAGAAAGTCTTCTTTTTATTTCGTCAAAAAAGTTTCTTATTAACTGTACAGCTTCTTCTTTTTCTCCATTTTGCATTTTTGTTTTTAAAATATTATCTAAACTTTGTCCACTTTGTTGGTAATTACTTATTACAGTATCATCTTCGTAATTATCTAAACTATTAAATCCTAACTTTTTTATTGTATCTATATTGTTTTTTATATTTTTAATATGTTGTTTTGATTTTTCATTTCCTGCTGTTTTATATACTTTATCTCCTTTAATAATTGTTTGTATATAATATTCCTGTTTTCTTATATTAGAAAATGATACAAATTTTATTTGGTTGTCCTCAAATTCTTTTAAACTAGATTCGATAAAATATGAATTACAGAAAAATTTAAACAAATTTGAATTTTGTTCTAATATTTTAACAAAATTTTTATTTTGTATACTTATAGGAATTTCATTATCATTATTTAGAACAATATTTCTTTGTATTGTTTCTTTATTTGGTAAAAATTCATCAGTAAAAATTACATTTGTTGTTTCATAATCTGGTAATACATAATAAAATTTATAATAATTAAATTTACTAGCTTTTAACAACTCTTCTATCTTTTTCTTATTCACTTTTATTATATTTTCACTTTCTAATGAAACTTTACAAAGATTTTCTAATCCCAATTTATTATCAGTGATAATTAAAAGTTTACCATCTTCTTTTAAATGTTCTTTTGCATATTCTACTAATTGATGTTGAGGATTCTCTCCTTCAAACATTTTATTGGCATATTCTAAAGCCCCTTTTAAGATAACATAATCGTATCTTTCATCATTCATTTTCTCTAAAGTATTCTCTATTGTTAATATTTTTGCATTTTTCGAAAAAGGATACCACTTAATAATATTTTTCTCTAATGCTTTTTTTATGACTTTCATTTCATTTGTCATAACAGAATACCTCCATTTTATAACTTATCAAAACACTATACTAAATTTTTAAAAATATCTACACTATCTAATTTTTCCCAATTACATTTAATAGTTTTTTCTGAGTCAATATACTCTCTTCCAAAATGTCCACCATTACATGTTTCTGTGTATATTGGATTTCTCAATTGTAATTTTTTTATTATTCCTTTTGGAGATAAATCAAAATTGTCATATATTGTTTTTATTATTTTTTCTTCAGAAACTTTATTAGTCTCTTTACAATCTATATATATTGAAATTGGTTGAGGAACTCCTATTGCATAGGATAACTGAATTAAACATTCTTTTGCAATTCCAGATGCAACAATATTTTTGGCTAAATATCTTGCCATATATGTTGCACTCCTATCTACTTTTGTGGGATCTTTTCCGAGAAAAAGCCCCTCCTCCATGAGGTGCATATCCACCATAAGTATCAACAATTATTTTTCTTCCTGTTAATCCTGTATCCCCTTCAGGTCCACCAATTACAAATTTTCCTGTAGGATTAATTAATATTTTAAAATCTGTATTCATCTCATACTTTTTAGCAACTTTACACATTATTTCGTTTTTTATGAAGTCTTTAAATTCAGATTCAACGTAGTCTTTCTTATGCTGAATAGACATTAGTATTGTATCTATTTTAGTGTTCCCTTTTTCATCATATTCTAAAGTTACTTGTGATTTCATATCTGGTCCTGCATATAAAAATTTTTCTTCTTGGCGTAACCTTGTTGCTAGTTTTACTAAATCATGAGCCATTGTAATTGCAAGTGGCATAAATTCTGGAGTTTCAGAATTTGCATAACCAAACATTATTCCTTGGTCACCTGCTCCTCCTGTATCCACTCCTTGTGCTATATCTGGAGATTGTTTACTTAATAAGTTAATTACTTTTGGGGTATAAGTATAACCAATTTTTTTTATTATGTCTTTTGCAATCTGCTCAACATCTATAACTGCTTTTGTCGTAATCTCTCCTGATATAATTACAATTTTATCTTTTACCATTGTTTCACATGCTACTCTTGAATTCTTGTCATCTCTTAAACATGCATCTAAAATACTATCAGAAATCATGTCACATACATGATCTGGATGTCCAATAGATACCGCTTCAGATGTAAATAATTTTTTCATTTTACTTTCACCTACTTTTTGTTTTTTGTTCTAAAATCTCTGATTGGTTTTGTAATTTTCCATGATTTAGAGTTAACCATTGCATTTAATTCATTTTTCAAATTTTCATTTTCCTGTCTTAACTCAATGTTTTCTTTATTAAGTCTATCAATGTCAACTAATTTCTCTTCATTTCTATATATTAGTCTTGATAGCTTTTCTGCATTTGTTTTGTTAAATAATACAGATGTGTCAATAGGTATTGGAACAAAATATTCATTATCTATTAACCATTTTTGTAATACTTTCAAAAATTCTTCATCTGTATTAGCTTGAACATTTTTCATTTGTTTCAATCTTTTTTTATAATCTTCTGCAAATTGATTTTTGTGTAATAACGCATGATATAATAAAGTATAATAATATTCATCATTTGAAATTGTATAAAATCCTTTTTCATTATACGTTCTATTTTTTATAAGTGATTTTTCTAATTCTTTACAATAATACCCATCTTGTACAAACCTTAAATCAAAAAAAGCATTTCTATTTTCAACCTTAGTTACATAGTGAACTCTATAATCTTCTGGAAATACTTTTTTAGCATTTAAAACATATGCTGCATCTATATGTGATTGACAAATTATATCTATATCATTGTGATCATTTACATATATTTCTTCTGGTAATGTTTCATAGTTTCTTAGAACTGCATATTTAATACAATTGTTTAAAGCATAAAACATTTCACTTGCATCTTTCCATTTTTCTGATCCAAATAAATCTTGCTTTAATTCAATAGTTTCACTACTAGCTTTATTACTTTTTAAAAAGTCTTCTACATTTTTTCCTAATAATAAAGTTAGATCATGATTTGTTTCTTCAATATTATTTGTAGCATGAATTCTATGTCCCCCACCTGTTAGTTCTCGATAATATGCTTTTTTATCAAACATAGTTACATTAACAATTTCGTCACCTCTGCTTGTAGTTCTCGATTCATATTTCATATTATTATCTTTTACAATAATTAATAAAAATGGTCCTGTTCCACAATGTTGTTCCTTGCCACATCCTGCAGGTAAATGAGTTCCATAAAATCTAGACAAATTTTCAGAGAATTTTTCTTTACTCCATTGTATTTTATAAGTTGCTAATATCTCAAAATTTTCTTCTATGTCTTTTATTATTTCATCTTTTTTATATAGTGCATTTTCCCATATTATAAATAAGTGAACTTCTCCCATTTTTACTTTTCCTTTCTCTATTCTTCTTCAAGTTCCTTAAATGTCACTTCTGGAGTTATTTCATAATATCCAACAAATTTACTGTTAGACATAACTTCAAATATTATTGCATCATAATTTCTATTCATTACAATATGATTTCCATCTTTATCATATCTACTACAACTAATTGACAAGGTATATTTTCCAGGTGCTAATAATAATTTTTGTTTAAACTCAAAAACATAGCTTTTCCCTTTTTCACATTTTCCTGTGTCTATTCCTAGAAAATCTGTATTAGTTCCACATATTTCCTTTCCATGGAAATCCTTTACTGTAATTGACATAGTTGGACATTCAATGTCTTCGTTGAATAAAACTTTTAATTTTATTGTTACGTCTTCATTATTATCCACTACTGTACCAGGATTACCTTCTTCATTAAAAATTCCAAAGTCATAAATTTTTGCTTCATTATTTCCATAAGTAATCATATCTGGATTTAATGTAAAATGCTTTTTCCATTCATCTTTATCTTCTAAAACCACACTATCATCTACAACTTTTACTTCAGGTTTTTTATCTTGATAGTTTTCATCAAGCATTCCTGTTATAAGTTTTTTATAAAGTTCAACTCCTGGTTTTACTTCTCCATCAAATATTTTTGCACCTTTATCTATCACTATAGCTTTATTACAATTTTTTAATACATCTGCAACACTATGTGTAACAAACAAAATTGTTTTTCCTTCTTTTTTAAATTGCTCAAACTTTTTAAAGCATTTTAATTGGAATGCCATATCTCCGACAGATAGAACCTCATCAACTATTAGAATGTCTGGATCAACATTTATAGCACATGCAAATGCAAGTCTAGCAAACATACCTGATGAATACGTTTTTACTGGTTGAATTAGATGTTCTCCAATATCAGCAAAGTCAATTATTTCTTGTTCTTTTGCTTTAATCTGTTCGTTTGTTAATCCCATAACTTGTCCATGTTGATAAATATTTTCAACACCTGTTAGTTCTGGGTTAAAAGCTGTTCCTAATTCTAGTAATGAACTTATTTTTCCTTTTGTTTCAATTGTTCCTGATGTTGGTGTAACAACTCCTGTAATCATTTTTAATAAAGTAGACTTCCCTGCTCCATTTTTTCCTAATATTCCAAGTATCTCCCCTTTTTTTACTTCTAAGTTTAGATTTTTCATAGCAAGAAACATATCATGTCTCTGAACACTAGGAAAAATTGTTTCCAAAAATCTATCCTTTTTTCTTGCAAACATTTTATATCCTTTACAAAGATCTGTTATTTTTAATACTACTTCATCATCTAAATTTTCCTTTTTTTCTTCCATTATATTTAAATCCGTCCTTTCGCTATATTACAAGCTATCTTTTCTTTAATGCTTTTAATATTAAAAGTCTTATCTTAAATAAAATTCTACCTATTGCAGGTAAATTTAGAATACAAAAATTTTCAATATAATATATAAAAGTTTCATTTTTATATAATCTATGAAAAGTCCTCCAGTTTCTAAAATTAAACATTTTCTTTTTTTCTAACATTTTGTAATAATTTAAAGCTTTGTTATTTAATTGTTGAATTATTTCTGGAAATCTATCATTGTTTTCTACATATGTTCCAAAAACACCTAGTTTTACATCTATAAATAATTTACGTACATCATCTAATTTTGTAAATCCATGTGAAATTTTATCTGTCCCAATTTGATTATCCCCATGTTGTCTATATTTAATATATTTTTCTGGCATATAAGTCATTTTACCATTAAATGATACCATCAAAGCCATCCAATGGTCATGCACAACATATTTTGATTTATATGGTAATGGTAAAATATCTTTTAAAAACTTTTTCTTAGACAAAATTGTGCAACCTGTTACACAATTATATAAATAATTTAGTTTATAACTATTTATTTGTTGCTTAATCTTTCTATTTAATAACATAAAGTCACCAAACGAAGGATAAATTGTATTAAGATTTTCATCTACCACTTCTAAATCTCCAAATACCATATCTGCATTGTTTTTCTTTAATGTTTCTAAAGATTTTTCAATTTTTTCTGGTAACCATACATCATCTTGATCAGATAACATATACAAATCATTTTTTACTTGTTTTAATAAATATTCAAAATTTCGAATATATCCTAAGTTTTTTTCTTGTAAATGAAGTTCTACTCTTTCATCTTTTTCATATTCTTTTAAAATCTTTCTTGTATCATCTTTAGAACAATCGTCAGATATAACTAATCTTATATTTTTGTAACTTTGATTTAATATACTATCAATCTGTTCCTTTAGATATTTTTCTCCATTGTATGTTGCTAGTAAAACATCTATTTTTTCTTTCATTTCTAGTCCTTTCTATAGCACATCTGCGAAGTCTTTCTTACTCTTTTTAAATATATAATTACCCCATATAAACATAACAATTGTAACTACCCAAAACACCAATGTATAGAATCCATGGCTTGATAAGACTATTGTTTCCCCATTCATAAAACATTCTCTAAATGCTGTTACTAGATAGGTAAATGGCATACACTTTATTAATCTTAAAATTGTAGGATGCCCTGCAACCATTCCTAAGTTCCAAATAACTGGAGTAAACCACATGAATAATTGCATCATAATTCCTAAAAAGTTTCCAAAGTCTGGTACTAATGTTGAAATTGCTGCTGTCAATCTTGTAATTGATATTATAAAAATATAAAGTGATAAGATTACATAAATCAATTTTAAAACATTAGGCATAAATCCATATACCATACATACAACAGTTGCTATCAAAAATAAAAATAATGCAACAAACGCATTAGCTAATATTGAAATTAATGGTATTACATCTACTGGAAATACTACTTTTTTTACTAGATAGCTATACGCCCTAATAGATCCACTTGCTCCAAGAATACCATCGTTTATTGTCATCCACATAGACATTCCTGGTAAAAACCAAATTACAAATGGAGATCCATCTGGTCCTGTTTGTTTAAATATAAATTGGAATACAATTACATATGTAATCATAAACACAAAAGGTTGCAAGTATCCCCATATACTTCCTAGGCTTGTACTTGCAAATCTGTTTTTAAAATCATTTCTTCCTAATTGCCATACTAATTTTTTATTTTTTAATACTGTTTTTATAAATTCCATAAAATATCTTCTCCCTGTTTATTATACGTATTTTTACTTGTATATTTTATATTCAAATATATATTTTGTCAACCTATATTCCCCTTCAAAACTGCATTTTATCAACTTTTTTATCATAACTTAGCTACAGACGATAAAAAACATATCCTAATATTGGAAAATGAAAAATTGCTATTTCTTTTATCATCTTTTTTGTCAAGTTTTTACCTGATAAAAATTTAAAATACTTTATTAAATGAAGATTTATAAATTTAGATTTTTTTAATTTGTTATAATATTGTTTTAGTTTTTCTATAAAGTCTTTATTTTCTTGATTATCACTATATTGCTCACACATTATTGCACCATCTAAATATGACTTATCTATTACTTTTTCTTTTCTATATTTTAAATAAGCTTCATAACTTGTTCCATATTCATTTTTCCATCTATCTAAATTTTGTGCTAAATTTCTACCACCAAACACATTAGATTGATGTAATCTATATCCAAATAGAGGCTTTTCAATATATGAAATTCCTTTATTTTCATTTGCAATAAATGCGGCTAACCAATCATGTGCCATTACTTGCCCAGTAAAAGGAATCATTTTTTCTTTTACACTTTTTGTAAATAGTTGTGAACAACCTATACCTACACAACGTGATATCACAAGTTTGTTTCTTCCTTCAATTAATGGAACATTTTTATATTTAAAGTAATTTTCTTTTATTACATTTCCTTCCCCATTAATTTGAGTTGAGTTGCAATATACTAAATCAACATCTTTTTTTATTAAATTATTTAAGCTTTCTTCAATTTTGTTTTCATACCAAATGTCATCATGATCTGCAAACATAATGTAACTACTTTTAGATTCTTTTAATAAAAATTCGAAATTTTTTATATATCCTAAGTTTTCTTCTTGAATATATATTTTTATTCTATTATCTTTTTTTTCGTATTCTTTCAACACTTTTTGAACTTCTTTATTTGGCGAATTGTCATCACTTATTAGCAAAGAAATTTGTGTATAAGTTTGTTTTAAAATACTATCTATTTGTTGTTTTAAATACTTGATATCTGTATTATATGTAGCCATTAAAACATCTACTTTTTCTTCCATAACTCTTTCCTCTTTCTTATGGCGAATTATATCATATTAGACAAAAAAAATAAATGCTAATTATATAAATTAACATTTATCTTTTATATCTGATATTTTTATGCTTTAGGGTAAACACTTACTTGCTTTTTATCCTTACCTTTTCTTTCAAATTTAACTGTTCCGTCAACTAAAGCGTATAGTGTATCATCACTACCTTTTCCTACATTATTACCTGGATGTATTTTTGTTCCTCTTTGTCTCATTAATATGTTTCCTGCAAGAACAAATTGTCCATCAGCTCTTTTTACGCCAAGACGTTTAGACTCACTATCTCTACCGTTCTTAACATTACCTTGTCCTTTTTTATGTGCCATGTTCTATTCACTCCCTTCAGTTTTTAATTTAATTTATCTCAATTATTTTTAACTAAGCTTTTTTTGCTGTTTGTTTTTTAGTTGTCTCTGTTTTCTTTGTTGTTGTCTTTTTTGCTGTTGACTTTGCTGTTGTTGTCTTTTTTGCTGTTGTAGTTTTTTTTGTTGTTGTAGATTTTGTTGTTGATTTTTTTGGAGCTTCTTCTTTTTTAGTTGTTGTTTTTGCTGTAGTTGTAGCTTTCTTAGTTGTTTTTGCTTCAGCTTTTGTTTCTGTTTTAGCTGTAGCTGTTTTTGCTGTTCCTGTTGAAATAGCTGTTATTTCAACTTTTGTATATGGTTGTCTATGTCCTTGTTTTCTTCTATAGTTCTTTTTAGGTTTCATTTTGAAAACAATGATTTTTTTACCTTTACCATGTGCAACTACTTTTCCTTCAACTTTAACTCCCTTAACGTAAGGATTTCCTACTTGAACCTTTCCTTCGTCAGATACTAAAACAACATTATCAAATGTTACTTTTTTACCTTCCTCTGCATCTAGTTTTTCAAAAAATACAACTTCTCCTTTTTCTACTTTGTATTGTCTACCACAACTTTCAATTATTGCGTACATCTAAAATGCACCTCCCTTTATTGTATACTCGCTAATCCTTTGATTCAGGTAATGAATTTAATCATATTTTTCTAACTTTTAAGTTAGGACCTTGACTAAGCGGATTACAGTTATTTATTTTAACATATGTTGCCAATATTGTCAATAATTTTCAGTCATTTCTATTCACTAATTTCATCTTTTTTCACAAGAAAACTTTTTTGAAAAATTTTTGCTAAATAATTACCATATTTTGAATCTAAATAAAATTATTTAACTTTCTTTATTAGCATATTATAAAATATTTTCAAAAGCAAGGTTAACTTTTTTATTGCACTTTACGTATACTATAATAAAGGGATACTTATATCAAAATATATTCAATTTACCCTATTAAATTTACAAAGGAGGCTTGCAAATGAAAAAACATATACCTTTAAGTAATTTAGAAATAAATAAAAAAGCAAAAATAACAAATATCAATTGTAATGATTCAGAAAAAAGAAGATTTTTAGATTTAGGAATTGTTAAAGATACAATTATAACACCCCTTTTTGATAGTCCCTTTGGTACTCCAACAGCTTATGAAATACGTAATACTGTTATTGCTATACGCAAAGAAAATGCAAATAAAATTGAAGTGGTAGAAATTTAATCTACTACTTTTTTTGTAACTATTTTTTACAATATGAATACAATTATACTAAATTAAAGTAAGAGGTGATTATGTGGGATTGACTTCAAAATCTACTGGAACCAACCTATTAAATGAAAATGTTTTTGAAATAAACAATGATTGTGATTTTGTGGTTGGATTAGCCGGAAATCCTAATGTTGGAAAATCTACAGTTTTCAATGGACTCACTGGAATGCACCAACACACTGGTAATTGGCCTGGTAAAACCGTTGGGAGTGCTGTTGGTACATATAATTATGATAATAAAAAATTTCTTTTAGTTGATATTCCGGGCACATATTCATTAATGTCTAATTCTGAAGAAGAAGAAATTGCAAAAAATTACATTTGTTCTGGAAACAGTAATGTTACTGTAATAGTAGTTGATGCAACATCTCTTGAAAGAAATTTGAATTTAGTTTTTCAAATAATGGATATTACTAAAAATGTGATTGTATGTGTAAATTTATTAGATCAAGCTGAAAAAAAAGGAATTTATATAAATTTTAATTTACTTTCTGAGTTATTAGGTGTTCCTGTAGTTGGAGTTACTGCTAGAAAAACAAAAACTTTAAACAAATTAACTAAAATAATTAAAGATGTTTGTACCGGAAAGCTAACTTGTTCTCCAAAAACTATTAAATATAATGAAGACGATGATAGTAGTGAAAAAGTAACTAAAATTTTAAAAAGAGCAGAAGAAATTTGCCAAAAAGTTTGTAGATATGATAATGAAAATTATAATGAACGTGATAGAAAGATTGACAAAATCTTAACATCTAAACTTTTTGGTATTCCTATCATGATTGCATTTCTCGGTATTATTTTTTGGTTAACAATCAAAGGCGCTAATTATCCTTCTAAATTGTTATCTGAATTATTTGCATTTATTCAGTCAAAACTATATATTTTATTTGAATTTTTACATGCTCCTACATTTGTTACAGGAATTTTAATTGATGGTATGTATCAAACTTTAGCTTGGGTTATTAGTGTTATGCTTCCTCCTATGGCTATCTTCTTTCCTCTTTTTACTTTTTTAGAAGACTTAGGTTACTTGCCACGAATTGCTTTTAATCTTGATAATTGCTTTAAAAAATGTTGTGCTTCTGGAAAACAGGCTCTAACCATGTGCATGGGCTTTGGTTGTAATGCAGCAGGTGTTACTGGATGTAGAATTATAAACTCTCCTAGAGAAAAATTGATAGCTATACTTACAAATGCTTTTGTTCCTTGTAATGGAAGATTTCCTTTATTAATTACAATATCTACAATATTTGTAGGTGGATTGGGCATTAGCTTTGGTGCTTCATTATTGTCAACTCTTATTGTTTTACTTGTTATTTTACTTGGGATATTTTTTACTTTTATAATTTCAAATATATTGTCAAAAACAATACTAAAGGGTATTCCATCTAGCTTTAATCTGGAATTACCACCATACAGAAAACCTCAAATAGGTAAAATTATAGTACGTTCTATCTTTGACAGAGCATTATTTGTACTAGGTAGAGCAGTTTCTGTCGCTGCACCAACAGGAATCGTCATTTGGCTATTGGCAAATACTGGCATAAACGATATATCTTTACTAGAATATATTGCAAATTTCTTTAATCCCTTCGCAAAACTTATGGGGCTTGATGGTTATATTCTTACTGCATTTATTTTAGGTATTCCTGCAAATGAAATAGTTCTACCTATAATTTTAATGTGTTATTTAAAATCAGGAACATTAGTTGATTTAGAAGATACAATGCAAATAGGTAATATTCTTATTCAAAATGGTTGGTCTTTTTTAACGGCTGTAAATGTTATGATTTTTACTTTGCTACATTTTCCATGTGCTACTACTTTGCTTACAATAAAAAAAGAAACAGGTAGTAAAAAATGGACACTTCTATCTTTTGCTATTCCAACTGTTTGTGGAATCATTGTTTGTATGGGAACTACTTTAGTGTATAATTTAGTAACATTTTTTACATAAGAAATTTGTATATAGAAAAAGGAGTAGTTTTACACTAAAGTATTTCTACTCCTTTTCTTTTATAATTCAAAGCAATATAACTTTTCTCCATTTTTTAGATTTTCAATAAACTTTGCTCCAAACTTTTCATAATAATTTTTTAAATCAGTTTTCAAATATAACTTCTTAAATTTCCTTTTTCTAGCTTCTTCTAAAATAGCTCTATTTAATATCTTAGAATATCCATTTCCTCTATATTCTTTTTTCACAAACATTGTTGCATACCAAGGAGTTAAATCCTCTCGTTCCTTACTATCATGTGGAAATATTGAAATAAATCCAACTAACTTATTCTCTTCTAATAATATTAATGTACAATAATTTGTATTATTTAATTGTTCTTTTATCTTTTTTATTTTTACTTGAATTTCTTTATCAAAATCTTCTTTTTTTAGACTATTCTTTCCCCACTCTTTTTTCGTTAATTCAGCAAATTCTTTAATATATTCTTGTCTATCTTTTATATTATATATTTTCATTATTTCTCACTTTCTATTTGTTTTTTAAATAGTCAATCAAACAATTCAATTCACGTTCAAACTCATATCTTGTAAAAGTAGTATCTTTCTCATTAGTATTTCCAATAGAATGAATTATCGGTCTGTCACAATTTTTTAGTACCCCTCTATATAAAGGATTTGCAATGGCACTTATATACAATTCATCTACTAATAATTCGTATTCTTTACTAAATCTATTAATAGCCTCTCCTTGCCAATAAATTTCTCCTGTTTTTCTCCAATCATAATCACTAGCATTTTTTATATGTACAGCTGGTTTTCCTGAATATGATAACACATAATTTTGAACTTCTTTATCTTTAAATTTAATTCCTTGAAAAAAGCTTTCTATACTGTTTAATTTCTTTCCTCTAAATTCAAACTCATATGGAAATAAATTTGAAAGCATTTTTGGAAAAGAGCCTTTTAGATTATATCCAACATTAATCCAATTTTCAGTTTCTCCAATTTCTCTTTCTTCTCCTTCTTTAACTAGTTCACCTTCACAATAAATATTTCCATTTTCTTCAATCAATTCTTTTTGTATAAAATAAAAGTTTTCTTTAAACTTTAAAAACTCTTCTAATTCTTTTTTTGTTTTTTCATTCATAGCTCTTCTCCTTTTATTCTTCTATTATTTTCAATACCTTAGTTTACTTTTATGTATTATTCAAATACTATCATTTTTTGAAATTTTTATCAATAACAAAAATCATTACTTTTATCTCCATTCTTTATTTAATTCTTTTTCTTCTTTTTCATCTCTTTTTTCTTGTTCAACATCAATCAAATAGATTTTGTTATTAAAACTACCTTTTTTATTTCTTTTTATTTCTCTAGCTTTTTCAACCTCTTCAATTGTTATATTTTTTATCTTCATTATTGATGAAATAACTTCCATCAAATCTCCTAATTCTTCTACGCTATATTCTTCTATAAATTCATGTGCTTCTTCAAATATTTTTTTATTCAATTCTCTTAAATATTCTTCATTGTTCAAAATTTTATATCTGGCTTTTCTTCCTTCGATTTTATTTATATTTTCTGGTATTTTATCTCTAACTAACTTATTATAAACATATTTCATTTTTCTTCACTCCTAATTTATTTTTATATATTTTAGAACTTTTGTTTGTATTTTGTCAATACTTTTTTAGAATTTTTATCATATTTGTCAGGTTTCCTTCATATAATATATATAATACCAATTTTTTCAAGGAGATATTTTATGGATGAAGAGATTATTTTAGAAAGAGCTGCTTATGAAGTTGCGAAACAAAGTTCAATCCCTCCTTTAATTTTTCAAATTCCTGTAACTCAAGGTAGAAAAGTTTTAGAAAATGCTCAAAATTCTTTTGTATATAAATATCCAGCAAATATAAAAGTAAATTTAGTTAACACTAATCGTCATGGTAATATTAAAGTTTATACAATTATTCCTCCTTCTAACAATATTAAAAATATTATTTTTTATATACATGGAGCAGGTTGGGTTTTTGGAAGTTTTCATACTCATGAAAAATTAGTGAGGGAAATATCTAACAGAACTAATTCAGTCGTTGTATTTCCTGAATATACACGTTCTCCTGAGGCTAAGTTTCCAGTAGCTATTGAACAGTGTTATTCTGTTTTGTATCAGATTCCATCTATATTAAAATATAATAATATTAATGCATCTATGAATTCATTAATAGTTGCTGGTGACAGTGTTGGAGGAAATATGGCTATTGCAATGATCCTTCTTTCCAAATTTCAGAAAGGGCCAAAAATACAAAAACTTTTACTTTATTATCCAGTTACAAATGATAATTTTAATACAGAATCATATATACGATTTGCTAAAAACTTTTATTTATATCGTGATGGAATGAAATGGTTTTGGAATAATTATGCTCCTAACTTAAAAAGTAGAAATAATATTTTTGCCACTCCTTTAAAAGCATCTTTAGACCAATTAAAAAATTTTCCTAGTACAATGATTTTAAATGGAGAAGCTGATGTTTTAAGAGATGAAGGAAAAGCTTTTGCAAATAAACTTAGAAAAGCTGGTAACAACATTACTCAAGTAACTTTTCAAGGTATAATTCATGATTTTGTTATGCTAAATAGTTTAAATTTAACAAATGCTTGTAGATCTGCAATGAATCTTTCTACTCAATGGATAAATGAAAAAAGCTGAAATAAACACTTTTATTTCAGCTCTTTTCTATTCTTTTACATATTCTCCATTTTTTCTTACTAATTTATCTCCTACTTTCCAGTCCATGTAATTATTTCTATCTTCTGTATATTTTGCATTTATTTTTGTATCACGTATATGTATTTTATCATTGTCAATTGCTGTCACTTCATAATGTCTTCCATCTTCTTCTTTTAAATTAAAATATAATGGCTCTAATAATTCCCATGCTCGACTACTTATTTCAAACTCTTCCTTATATGGATTAAGTTTTCCATCTTTATAAATAAAGTTATCTCCTAACTCTAATTTACCTACTGATACATTACTTAATGTTTCCTTATCTACCTCAACTTGTTCACTTGTTGCTACATTTAATAGATTTGCTTTGTCACTACTATCTTTTAATACATAAACCACATATATATCTCCATCATTCATAAGATTATTTCCTTTCAATCCTATTCCTTTTTTACTTTCTTCTTCTTTTAAAGTTTTTTCTAATTCATTCATAAAATTTGTTACAAATTTATTGTTTTCAATCTTTTTGCCTAATTCATTGAATAAATCCAAAAAATATCACTCTCCTTTTTATTCTGCTCTACTTTCTCCAGTAGCATAATCTATAATAATTCCTGGCTGAACATTATACACATATACATTAAAACAAACACCTTGTCCATTATCTTCTACTGAATATGCTTCCATTTCAACTCCGTTTGCAACTAAATTATCACCATCATATATAGGAGTAACTCTATATAAAACATGATTGTTTTCATTTTTTTCAATATAGTCATCAATCTGATCTTCAAAAGGTAACATCCCTTCAACATTAAAATAACGTGTTCCTGTAATCAAATTTTGTTTGTTAGCATTTTCATCAGATAACTGATATCCTATCAAATGGCATCTATTATATAAATATTCTCCATCATATTTTGCTTGTTTCCAACCCGTTGGTTTTACAGAGCTTATTTCTCCTCTTTCTTCTCCTTCACGCGGCATTGTTTCTTTACAAATATTTGCATAAGCTACTTGACATCTTCCTTTACTATCTAATTCTGAATATTTTTCAAAACTTTTTGTTGTGTAATCGCTTTCATTAAAATTAGGTTTGTTTTCATTTATAATAGCATATGGCTCTCCACTATATTGTGGAATATCTTCAAGACTATATGAAGCTACTGTTTCATTTTTTAAATCAGCTTGCGTAGTCTTTTGACTGTCTGCTAATTCAATTCCAAAGATTTTTCCAATTTCAGGATAAAAATATCCTACTACCAGTATGACAATTATAACTATAATTGTTATTATTATTTCTTTTTTATCAATTTTTTTCTTTCTTCTACCCATTAATTTCTTCTTCCTTTATTTCATATCTCCATCCTGGTTGCCATGCTTTCTTTAGTCTCCAATCTTCCTTTATTGCTTGTTCCCATTTTTTATTCATAGTTATTACTTCTAAGGCTAGTTGCGGTGCTTTATGAGATACTAGTGCAACTGTTTTTCCATCAAATTTTTCCAATAAGTATTTACAAAAGTCACGCACTCTTTTTTCTACATCTTTAAGACATTCACCATTTGGAAAAGGTTCTGTAATATGTTCTTCATACCTAACTAAGTCTGAAGGTTTTTGATTTAAATCTCCATAATTACATTCTCGAATTCTTTGATCATGCAAAATCTCTTTCTTTCCTTTATATACATAATTAGCTGAGTCTATTGCCCTTTGTAAATCTGAACTTATTACTATATCAATATCATCATAGTTAACTTTTTCTCTTAGTGCTATACTTCTTTCAATTCCTTTTTGCGATAATTCTCCATGGTTCCAACCTGATGCTAGTTTTTGTTCATTATCTTTAGTTGTACCATGGACAAAATATATTATTTTTACAGACATTTTTTCATTCCTTTCTGTAGTTGAATTTTATTATATCCTTTTAGTTCTACAACTTTTGTGTCTATATTTTTTATGAATTTTGGATTTTTACCACCCGTATTCACTATATTTTATATTGTTTTTATAATTTTCCATCGCCATTGGTCTATCGTCTACCATATTATCTGGCAACTCATTAATATTTACCCATCTTAATTCTTCATTTTTTTCTGGTTCATTTATAATAGGCTTACCTTCCCACTTTTTTGCTTTAAAATAAGCGTTATAATAAATGCTAGAAGTTTTTTTATGAATAATACATACAAACTCTAAATCTTCAGGCTTAATATTAATGTTTAATTCTTCTTTAGCTTCTCTACACATTGCATTTGTCATTGTTTCATCATTTTCAACATGTCCTGATGCTGCATAATCATACTCTCCATCACAATATCCTGTGTTTATTCTTTTTTGAAGTAATACTTCTTCATTAGTTCCTGTTCCTCTTGTTAACATTAACATTACCGCTGATAAAGTTCTAAATTTTTCACTCATATTATCCCTCCTCTTTATTATACAACTAATATTATAAATCCCTTAATTCCATAAGTCAACAATAGTTTATATATATTTTTTCCATCATCCTCAACTGAATTTTCTATTCAAATTTATACTGTAATGTTAATATAAGATGGATGTGTCAATAATTTAGGAAAATTTCACTAAAAAAGTATATAATTTTATTAGCGAAAATTTCACCTATGTATAATCTTGA